>NZ_QKQR01000012.1:0-102774 GCF_008042305.1 Bacillus sp. AY18-3
TAAAAGAAGAGGGGGGACAATCCCCTCTTTTTTGTTTACAATATAGAAATGCTATATATGAATAGAGGTAGGGATGTTATGAGTAAGTTTACAGTAGCTTCTAATGGTTCATTAGAAACGACATTAAGAGGAGTAGAAGTATTATCAACACCACTTTTAAATAAAGGGGTCGCTTTCACGCAAGAAGAGAGAGAAGAATTAGGTTTAAAAGGGTTATTACCGCCAGCGGTTTTAACATTAGAAGAACAAGCACGCCGAGCGTATGAACAATTTTGTTCTCAGCCGGACGATTTATTAAAGAATGTATACTTAACAGCGTTACATGATCGAAATGAAGTGTTATTTTATCGTATATTAACAAATCATTTACGTGAAATGTTACCAATCGTATATACACCAACTGTTGGTGTAGCGATTCAAAGATATAGTCATGAATATCGTAAACCGCGTGGTGTGTATTTATCAATTAACGATCCGTCGGGTATTGAAGAAGCATTTGCGAATATCGGTGCAACAGCTGAAAACATTGATTTAGTCGTTGTAACAGATGGAGAAGGCATACTTGGAATTGGTGACTGGGGTGTTGGTGGTATAAACATCGCAATCGGGAAATTAGCTGTTTATACGGCCGCAGTTGGTATCGATCCTAGCCGTGTATTACCGGTAATTTTAGATGTGGGTACAAATCGTGAGGAACTATTAAACAATCCATTTTATATTGGAAATCGTCACCCTCGTATAACTGGTGAAGCTTATGATGAATTTATTGATACATTTGTACAAGCAGTGAATAAACAATTCCCGAAAGCACTTTTACATTGGGAAGACTTTAGCTCTCGAAATGCACGAAAAATTTTAGATAAATATCGTCATGATATTTGTACATTTAATGATGATATTCAAGGTACAGGTGCAGTTTCA
The DNA here is from genome assembly GCF_008042305.1 of Bacillus sp. AY18-3. Classification (NCBI taxonomy): domain Bacteria; kingdom Bacillati; phylum Bacillota; class Bacilli; order Caryophanales; family Bacillaceae; genus Bacillus; species Bacillus sp. AY18-3. The sequence goes on from NZ_QKQR01000012.1 coordinate 922, forward strand.
CTTGCTGCTGTGTTATCGGCAGTGAAAGTTTCGGGTGTACCTTTAAGTGAACACCGCGTTGTTGTGTTTGGTGCTGGTACGGCTGGAATCGGTATCGCAGATCAAGTTAGAGATGCAATGGTCCGCGTTGGCGTATCAGAAGAAGAATCATATAAGCGTTTCTGGTGTATTGATCGTAACGGGTTAGTTACAGATAATATGGAAGATCTTCTTGATTTCCAAATTCCATATGCAAGAAAAGAAGCGGAAGTAAGTGAGTGGAAACAAAATGATGTGATCGGACTTGCTGAAGTTGTGAAGCATGTAAAACCGACAATTTTAATCGGTACATCAACTGTTGCAGGAGCATTCAAAGAAGAGATTATTAAAGAAATGGCTTCTCACGTAGAAAGACCAATTATTTTACCGATGTCGAATCCGACGCCACTTGCTGAAGCAAAACCAGCTGATTTAATCGAGTGGACAGAAGGAAGAGCATTAGTTGCAACAGGAAGTCCATTTGAACCAGTTACATACAACGGTGTAACGTATGTGATTGGACAATCAAATAACGCACTTATTTTCCCAGGTCTTGGTCTTGGAACAATTGTTGTACGTGCAAGCGTCATGACGGATGGAATGTTCGCAGCAGCTGCTGAAGCAGTTGCAAGCATGGTAGACACAAGTCAGCCAGGAGCACCTATTTTGCCAGAGGTTGAAGAGTTACGTAATATCTCGGAAATGGTTGCAATTGAAGTAGCGAAAGTTGCCGTTGCAGAAGGTGTTGCTAGAGAGAACTTAAGTGATAACGATATCAAGATTGCAGTGAAAGAAGCAATATGGGAGCCGGAGTACCGCCAAATAAAAGCGGTAGAAAAGGTTAGAATATAGAAATAAAGCCCGTTTATTATAATAAGCGGGCTTTCACTTTTATTACCGAAAAAAGTATAGGAAGTGGCACCTTTGAATTGGAATCAATTATGGAAGAAAGATATATCCCTTTTAATTATATTAATGGTTGTTGTTCCGATTGCTGGAGAGCTTAATTTTCACCCTTTTAACGATACGTTTCGCGTTAGCTTTGGGACACCGCTTTTCTTCTTTTTATTATTATTTTTAAGAAGAATACCAGCAGCGGCTGCAGGTATTCTTGTCGGTATATGTGTCGTTTTATTCCGTGTATGCCTTGATTGGATCATGCAAGGTTCATTTCATATGACAGAATCATTTTATTTGCGCTATCCTGTGTTCTTTTATTATTTTATTTATGGAAGTCTTTTTTCACTTTGTAGGGTGAATAAGTTTCATCAGAAACCAATCGTTATTGGGTGCCTTGGAATTACAATTGAAATTATCGCAAGTATGTCAGAACTTGCGATTTATCATATGGTAGTACTCGGTACAACAATAACAGTTTCTGAAGTGAATAAATTAATTATTATTGCTATTTTTCGTAGTTTCTTTGCACTTGGCTTTTTAAATATGATGATTTTATATGAAACGAAATTAAAAGAGTCACAAGTCCGAAAAGAAAATGAAAAAATGTTCATGCACCTTTCAAATTTATATGTAGAATCTGTTCACTTGAAAAAAACGTTACAAAATGCAGAATTGATTACACAAGAAGCATATCAACTATATCGAAATTTACAGACAGACGATGATTCCAGTAGTAAAACAGCATTGAAAATAGCAGGAGAAGTGCACGAAATAAAAAAGGATAATCAAAGGATTTTTGCAGGATTATCTAAACTGTTATTAGATAAAAATGTGACTGAGTATGTAGAAGGACATGAGCTTACAGAAATGATCGTAAGAATAAATGAGAAATATGCTGAAATGCTAGGGAAAGATATACGTTTTTCAAAACATATAGAAGGTGAACACGCTGCATATCACGTGTATACAGTGCTATCAATCTTTAATAACTTAGTTGCCAATGCAGTGGAAGCAATTGAAGATAGAGGTCTCATTCGTATTAAGTTATATAAACGAGAGCAACATGTAATCTTTGAAGTAATTGACGATGGCCCTGGTATTGCACAAAAGTATAAGAAATTAGTATTTAAGCCAGGGTTTACTTCCAAGTATGATCAAACAGGAACACCGTCAACAGGTATTGGACTTTCTTACATACACGAAATGGTAACAGAGCTCGGCGGAGAAGTAAGGTTAGAAGACAATGAAACTGAAAAAGGGTGTAAGTTTATCGTTTGTTTACCGGAGTGCAGTTTAAAGAGGGAAGGGGAATAGGTTTGTTTTATTATATTGTAGATGATGATGAAGTTTTCCGTTCAATGCTTTCGCAAATTATTGAGGATGGCGATCTTGGGGAAGTAATTGGAGAATCGGAAGATGGAGCGTTTATTGAAGCAGAACAGCTAAATTATAAAAAAGTAGATATTTTATTTATTGATTTACTAATGCCGATGAGAGACGGCATTGAAACAGTTCGTCATATAGCGTCTTCATTTACTGGGAAAATTATTATGATTTCCCAAGTTGAATCGAAACAGCTCATTGGTGAGGCGTATACACTTGGTGTGGAATATTATATTACAAAACCACTAAATAAAATAGAAGTAGTATCTGTTGTACGAAAAGTGATGGAGCGTATTCGTTTGGAACGTTCTATACATGACATTCAAAAATCATTAAATAATGTGTTTCAGTGGGAAAAGCCGCCAATGCGTAGTGAAACAGTACAAGAAGGAAAAAAGATATCAGATTCAGGACGCTTCTTACTAGCAGAGCTCGGTATTGCGGGAGAGAACGGAAGTAAAGATTTACTTAGTATGCTGGAATATTTATACGGACAAGAAAAGGCGCAAACATTTGAATTTGGCTTTCCTGCGTTAAAAGATATTTTTCACTATATTACGATAAAAAAATTAGGGGATGAAGCTTTACATACGGATATTGATAAAGAGAAAAAAGCATCTGAACAAAGAGTGCGCAGAGCAATTTATCAATCATTGAATCATTTAGCCTCCATCGGACTAACAGACTTTTCAAATCCGAAATTTGAAAGCTATGCTCCGAAATTTTTTGATTTCACTGTAGTTAGAAAACGGATGACAGAAATGACAAAGGATGAAGTAGCAACTTCTGGCCATATACGAATTAATACGAAAAAATTTATTCAAGTGTTATATTTTGAGGCGAAACGGTTGATGGAGATAGAGTGAAGAAGGTGCTTATAAATAAGCATCTTTTTTTGTTCAATCAATATTTTATATTTTCTCGTAGAGCATGTAAAATGTTAAGTAAGAGAAAATGGTTTTACATTAAGGAAGTGTCAAAACAATGAGTTTTACATTAAATAAATCGATTATAAAAGAAGTATGCGGAGAGACCTCATATAAAAGAGGCGAAGCTTATTATAAAGCAAATAAAGTAATCGTGAATCATTATGATGAAACGAAAGAAATTTGTGAGGCGACGGTAAAAGGGAATGAGGATTTTCATGTTACAGTAGAAAAAGCTAAAAAAGGTGATGTAGTTGCGAGATGTAGTTGTCCTTCATTAGCGTCTTTTCAAACGTATTGTCAACATGTTGCAGCCGTACTAATACAAATAAATTATAACCAGCAAACGGGCGGCATGTCCGAAAATATGAGCGGAAATGATCAATTAACGAGCGGGATGTTTCAGTTGTTTGCAGACAAACCACTTAGGCCAAAAAGTAAACAACACCGTTTTGATACACGTGAAATATTAGATGTGGCTTTTATATGTTCACCAGTGGATACGAAAAGTGGTGGGGCCCTTCTTGGAATTCAGTTAAAACTTGCGCAAACATATTTTATAAATCATATTAGAGAATTTCTTTCTAAAGTGGAGAAAAGAGAGACTTTTCATTGTTCTAATGAATTTACATACACACCAGATGTACATAGCTTCAGGCAAGAAACGGATGCGGTTATTCAGCAACTTATTAAAATGTATCATAATGAAAAAATGTATGAAGATGCGTTAGAAGTACATGCGAAACAAGATGAAAGTATGATATTCATACCGCCAGCTTCGTGGAAAGATATGCTCTCTTCACTTTCTAAAGTTGAGTATGTACAGCTGAAACAAAATGAACAACAGTTTCAGGGCTTACAAATTTCAAACGGTTTATTGCCATTACATTTTGAGTTTACGAAAGGAAATAATGGTGGATTCACACTTCATATAGACGGCCTAAATCGTGTTCAAGTTATGGAAATGTATAACAACGCTCTTTACGATGGGAAATTATATCATTTACCTATGGAAGATTGTATGCGACTTATTGAATTACAAAAGATGATGAGTCGCTCAAATAGCAATCAGTTTTATATTCCTGAAAGTAAGATGGAACATTTCGTAGCGAAAGTTGTGCCAGGATTAATGAAACTGGGAACGGTACGCATTGATGAAGTAATATCAGATCGTGTTGAAACGCCGTCGCTAAAAGCAAAGCTGTATTTAGATCGAGTGAAAAATCGTTTGTTAGCAGGTCTTGAATTTCATTATGGAAACGTCATGATCAATCCGTTAGAAGAAGATGGACAGCCGTCTGTTTTTAATCGTGATGAGAAAAAGGAAAAAGAGATTTTAGACATTATGAGTGAAAGTGCCTTTGCAAAAACAGAAGGCGGTTATTTTATGCATAATGAAGAGGCTGAGTATAACTTTTTATATCACGTCGTTCCGTCGTTAAAAGGCTTGGTTGACATTTATGCGACGACAGCAATTAAATTACGCATTCATAAAGGCGATACCGCACCTCTTATTAGAGTGAGAAGAAAAGAAAGAATTGATTGGTTATCATTTCGTTTTGATATAAAAGGAATACCGGAAGCGGAAATTAAAGGTGTGTTAGTGGCTCTGGAAGAGAAACGCAAATATTACCGATTAGCGAATGGTTCTTTATTATCACTAGAGAGCAAAGAATTTAATGAAATTAATCAGTTTGTAAAAGAATCGGGTATTCGGAAAGAGTTTTTACACGGAGAAGAAGTGAACGTTCCGCTTATCCGGAGTGTAAAATGGATGAACGGACTTCACGAAGGTAATGTTTTAAGTTTAGATGAGTCTGTTCAAGATTTAGTAGAAAGCATTCAAAATCCGAAAAAATTAAAGTTTACAGTGCCGCAAACTTTAAATGCTGTAATGAGAGAGTATCAAGTATACGGATTTGAGTGGATGAAAACACTCGCCTATTACCGTTTTGGCGGTATTTTAGCAGATGATATGGGACTTGGAAAAACGCTGCAAAGTATTGCTTACATAGATTCTGTGTTGCCTGAAATTCGAGAAAAGAAACTACCTATATTAGTCGTTTCACCGTCCTCTCTCGTTTACAATTGGTTTAGTGAATTGAAAAAATTCGCCCCGCATATTAGAGCGGTTATTGCAGATGGAAATCAAACAGAGCGGCGAAAAATATTAAAAGACATAGTGGAATTTGATGTCGTAATTACGTCATATCCATTACTGAGAAGAGATATAAGATCGTATGCGAGGCCGTTTCATACACTGTTTCTTGATGAAGCACAGGCGTTTAAAAATCCTACAACCCAAACTGCAAAAGCAGTGAAAACAATTCAAGCTGAATTTCGTTTCGGGCTAACGGGAACGCCTGTAGAAAATTCATTAGAAGAGCTATGGTCTATCTTCCATGTCGTATTTCCGGAATTATTACCAGGAAGAAAAGAATTCGGTGATTTAAGGCGCGAAGATATAGCGAAGCGCGTAAAACCTTTCGTATTAAGACGATTAAAAGAAGACGTATTACAGGAGCTTCCAGATAAAATAGAGCACTTACAGTCATCGGAGTTATTACCAGATCAAAAGAGACTTTATGCTGCTTATTTAGCGAAATTAAGGGAAGAAACGTTAAAACATTTAGATAAAGATACGTTACGTAAAAATAAAATTAGAATTTTAGCTGGCTTAACAAGACTGCGCCAAATCTGTAATCATCCGGCTTTATTCGTTGATGATTATAAGGGTAGTTCAGCTAAATTTGAACAACTATTAGAGATACTAGAGGAATGCAGAAGTACTGGTAAGAGAATTTTAATCTTTTCTCAATTTACGAAGATGCTGTCTATTATTGGTCGTGAGTTAAATCGTCAAGCGATTCCATACTTTTATTTAGACGGGAGTACACCATCACAAGAACGTGTAGAGCTATGTAATCGGTTTAACGAGGGGGAAGGGGATCTATTTCTCATTTCTTTAAAAGCTGGTGGTACGGGTCTTAACTTAACGGGTGCCGATACGGTTATATTATACGATTTATGGTGGAATCCAGCTGTTGAACAACAAGCAGCTGATAGAGCATATCGAATGGGACAAAAAAATACAGTACAAGTTATAAAATTAGTAGCCCACGGAACAATTGAGGAAAAAATGCATGAACTGCAAGAGAGTAAGAAAAATTTAATCGCTGAAGTGATTGAGCCAGGAGAAGAGAAATTATCATCAATCACGGAGGAAGAAATACGAGATATTTTAATGATTTAATATAAAAAGCTATGCTTTCACATGTATGAGAGCATAGCTTTTTTAGTGTAATAATTATAATTTGTTTTGAACAAAGTAAAGAGATAATACAGAATTTATTTTTTAGTCCCTTTACTTTTATATGGCTTGGCAGCTGCCTTTTTCTTTGCACTTGATTGCCAACGATTCCATCCTTTACTTCCTGTACCTTGCCCTACACCTTTTTTCGGTTTTGCTTTCGTTTTACTCATATGATCACTCCGTTATATAAAAATCTCATTTGATAATAGTCAATGATTTAGAACATACTCTTTATAAATGACTATGATTGCTTTAAGTAAAAATAAACTGCTTGAATGTTATAGTATAACACGAATTTGCAAGTAAACTGAAAGGAATTACAAAGAAAATGAAAATAATACGAAATACTGCGGATTCTATATTTCGAACGATTACATTACTTGTTGTGTATATGTTAGTTTCGGTTAGTGAAACGTTTTTTGGATTGACAAGACAAAAGAAGTGAAGACGTTATATTGAAAACAATCAATAAAGCCGAAAAATAAAGAATTGAAAAATATTTTTAAATTTTTGTTGACTTTCTTTATTTTTTGTATAGAATAATCATTAATAAAATGTTTCAGAGATGTGACAACAAAACGACTATGAAAGGACGAGTAGTAGTAGGAAGTAGTTTAAGCGAGTCAGGGGTGGTGTGAGCCTGATACGAAGCCTATTATGAAGAACCTCCTGGAGTTGCTAACCGAAATCCTTTACAGGAAAGTAGACTTAGCCGGGAACTTCGCCGTTACAAGAAGAACAGTATCGAGATATTTCATCTCCGTATTGTATAAGTGAGCAACCTCTGTTGCTAATTTGGGTGGTACCGCGGAACCAAAGTCTTTCGTCCCAGTTTTTTGGGAAAGAAGGGCTTTTTTTGTTGGCTTCTTTTCACAACATCCAAACATTTTAGGAGGAAACCACCATGTATCAATCATTAATGACAGTAAGAGAGACTCAAATCGCAATTAAGGAAGTTAAAACATTTTTCGAGGATCAATTAGCAAAACGCCTTGAACTATTCCGCGTGTCTGCACCATTATTCGTAACGAAAAAATCAGGATTAAACGATCATTTAAACGGTGTAGAACGTCCAATTGAATTTGATATGTTACATTCAGGAGAAGAATTAGAAATTGTTCACTCACTAGCGAAGTGGAAAAGATTCGCATTACATGAATACGGATATGAAGCTGGTGAAGGTTTATATACAAACATGAACGCGATACGTCGTGATGAAGAACTTGATGCAACACATTCCATTTACGTTGACCAATGGGATTGGGAAAAAATCGTTCAAAAAGAATGGCGTACTGTAGATTACTTGCAAGAAACAGTACAAACAATTTATGGAATATTCAAAGATTTAGAAGACCACTTATTTGAAAAGTATCCGTTCCTTGGAAAGTATTTACCAGAAGAAATTGTTTTCATCACTTCCCAAGAACTAGAAGATAAATATCCAGAATTAACACCGAAAGATCGTGAACATGCAATTGCGAAAGAACACGGTGCAGTCTTCATTATCGGAATTGGTGATGCACTTCGTTCAGGTGAAAAGCATGATGGACGCGCAGCTGATTATGATGATTGGAAATTAAACGGTGACATTTTATTCTGGCACCCAGTATTACAATCTTCATTCGAATTATCATCAATGGGAATTCGTGTTGATAGTAAATCACTTGATGAGCAGTTAACGAAAACAGGTGAAGACTTCAAACGTGAGTACGATTTCCATAAAGGTATTTTAGAAGACGTACTACCGTTAACAATTGGCGGTGGTATTGGACAATCAAGAATGTGCATGTACTTCTTACGTAAAGCACATATTGGTGAAGTTCAATCTTCTGTATGGCCTGACGATTTACGTGAAGCTTGCAAGAAAGAAAACATCCATCTGTTTTAATAGAAGAGAGAGGATAGCTCAAAGAGTTATTCTCTCTTTTTCATTGTGTAAACGAATGGTTTACAGTGGGTTTTACTAATGGTTTCTTTCTTTTTTGGATCCTTTTATGTAATAATTTGTTAAAGGAGGGGATGTTATGAGCTTAGGACAACAACTTAAAAAATTAAGAGAATCAAAAGGATTTTCACAAGAAGATGTTGCTAAAAAGATTGGTATAACGAGGCAAGCAGTGTATAAAGTGAAACTTTAATCAGTGGGCGATTTATCCTACTGATTATTAGTTGAACCAATCGGGCTTTTATAGGCAGTTAATCGCATCTGGCTGCCTTGATTGTGCTTAAAAGCTTTGATGAGATTTACTGCCTGTTAAAGCGGGGTAAGTGGGAAAATGATAAAAGTTGCCCTGATATTGAAAATTTAATTTTATTGAGCGAAATGTATAATGTTACGCTCGATGAGTTAATAAAAGGGAAGCGAAATTTAAAAGAGAAAATACATATTGATGAAGATGAGGATTTTGAGAAAGAAAATGAGTTTGGTTTTTATATTGGGTTTGGTTTGCTAATTGTGAGTGCTTTCATTGATTATGAAGGAATGCAAGAGATTTTATTAGGAATTGCACTATTCATGATGGTTTTTTACTCTGATGTGAAGAAAGTTATTTTGAATGAGTTCAGATCGTTTTTTAAAAGAAAAGATATATATGATAAGAAGTGAGAAGAGTCCGTTATATTTCCTAGGAAAGAGTATAACAAGTAATTGAATTGTTTTATAATGATTTCGGGATGTTGATAGTATGTTAAAAAGCTCAAACAAGTATAACCCCGTTCTAAAGCTAGGACGGGGTTCAAAATCTAAGTTTTATTAAGCGTAAAGTTCTTTCAAGTATTTTTACTTCGGCAAAGACTTCATATAAAACATTACTTATTTGTTACCGAGTTCTTCCGCCAAACCGATTAAAATACCTTCGGTTCCACGAATGTAGCAGAGTCGATATGAGTCCTCGTACTGAACTACTTCGCCAACGAGCTGAGCACCATGCTTTGTAAGTCTCGATACCATTTCGTCAATGTCTTCAACGGTGAACATGACGCGCAAATAACCGAGGGCATTTACAGGAGCTGTCCGGTGATCTGCTATAGTAGGTGGGGTGAGAAATCGCGAAAGTTCAATTCGGCTATGGCCATCTGGCGTAACCATCATAGCAATCTCTACGCGCTGAGAACCGAGTCCTGTTACGCGACCAGCCCATTCACCTTCGACAGTAGCTCGCCCTTCGAGTTTTAGTCCAATCTCCTCGAAGAAAGAGATTGCGTTATCAAGGGATTCTACAACGATGCTGACATTGTCCATTCTTAGTAATCTGTTGTTTGCCATAGTCTTTATCTCCTTATATGTATAATTTTATTAGTTAATTCTCCTCATAATTATACTAAAATCTCTTCTAAACAAAAAACACCTTGTCACAGTGTAGGAAAATGTGACAAGGTGTTTTCGGGTATAGTATAAAACATTTTGTTAACGAACAACACTTTTTAAACCCTCTACTATTGAAATATGCGCGAACTTTATTTCGAGAATGCTATCATTTTAAGAATTCAATAATGTAGTTTCTATTCGATAATATAACTTCGACTTGCCCGCAAAATATTCCGACCCTATTGCTATTAATATAGGAAGGAAATAGATTTATATAATTTATTTTAAGTTTTACTGGTGGAAATTAACTCATCTGCACTAAAGGCTCAATTTTCGCCATAAATGATTGATGAAGCGCCTCGACACCTATTACTAAATGAAGGCGGTCAATAACGACAGACACTTTAATTTCTGATGTACTTACCATTTTAATATGAACATCTTCTTCTTTTAAAGTAGTGAACATATTTGCAGCAACACCTGGATTAGAGACCATACCAGATCCTACAATGGATACTTTTGCTAAATGATTTTCATATTCTACAGATTCATAGTGAAGTGTTTCTTGATTTTGTTCCAATACCTCTAATGTTTCTTTTAAATCATTAGAATGGATTGAGAAGGAGAGGTGAACAGTTCCTTCATTTGTAATACTTTGAATGATGATATCTACATTAATATGTGCCGCTGCTAATGTAGAGAAAACTGTTGAAAGTGCACCTTGTTCTAATCCTTTCATTGTGACGCGTGTAATATTATCTTCAAATGCAATACCTTTAACGATTGATTGTTGTTCCATGTTACATTCTCCTTTTACAATTGTTCCGTTTTCTCGTTCCATACTTGAGCGAACTTCTAAAATGACATTGTGATTTTTAGCAAACTCAACAGCACGCGGGTGTAATACACCAGCACCGAGATTTGCAAGTTCCAACATTTCATCATAAGAAATTTCATCTAATTTATAAGCATTTTTTACAACTCGTGGGTCCGTCGAATAAACACCGGTCACATCCGTGTAAATATCACATTTTTTTGCTTTCAGTGCAGCAGCTAATGCAACAGCAGTTGTATCAGAACCACCGCGGCCAAGTGTTGTAATTTCATGGTTTTCACTAACTCCTTGGAAGCCAGCTACAATAACAATCGTGCCTTCAGTAAGATAAGACTGAATTCGATCAGTATTAATTTCAGTAATCCGTGCACTACTATGTACAGATTCTGTCGTAATACCAGCTTGCCATCCAGTTAATGAAGTCGCGTTATAGCCTTTTGCTTGTAGTGCCATCGTTAATAATGAAATAGTCACTTGCTCTCCTGTTGATAGAAGCATATCCATTTCGCGTTTACTCGGATTTTCTGAAATCGCGTTAGCAAGTGCTACGAGTTCATCTGTGCTTTTTCCCATTGCTGAAACGACAGAGACGATGCTATGTCCTCGTTCATATTCTTCAATAATTAAATTTGCTACATGTTGAATGCGCTCAACGCTTCCAACAGAAGTGCCACCAAATTTTTGTACAATCGTTTCCATTACGAATTCCTTCTTTCATCCATTTTTAAGAATAGATTAGGACATATATAGATCCCAATATTCCTGTAGTTACCAGAGAAAAAACAAAAAACACCATCTCAAATAAGTGAGGATGGTGCTGTTACAGGAAAAGGGAAACAGAAAACGGAGCTAATAAAAAAACCGCCAAAAAAGGAATACCATAAAAATGATATCTCTTTTTTGTAGATAGCTCTTCATACATACACGTCTGTACATATGACAGTTCTGTTTCTATTCGAAAACAGCCCCAATCGATAAATGCAGAGAAATGTATCGATTTCGGCAATACTTCCTTTCATCTAATTTCATAGACATCTCTGTGTCTCCATTAGAATACTCATAAGTATCGCAACCTCTATCTCACGTTTTAGGCGAGAGTGTTTGATTTATGAAGTTGTTGGTAACATTTGTTTTATAATAATTTAAATTTTTCGGGGAATCAAGTGTTTTATATATATTTTAAAAATTCTTTCTATTTATGAGAAAGTTTGTGAAAAATGTAGCAAAATAAATTCATTGCATGTACATTAAAATTATAGTGCATTGGAGGTGGAAGAATGAAGGGGAAAAAGCCTATTTATGTTTCGGCAGAAATGAACACAACAATGGAGAAATTATGGGAATACACGCAAGAACCACATATACATACAGAATGGGATGCTCGCTTTACTGAAATTTCGTATTTAGAGAAAAAGAAGGAGAACCGCAGAAGTTTTTATATAAAACAAAGATTGGATTTGGACTTGAAATAGCTGGTGAAGGGGAATCGATAGGTGAAATAAGAAAAGAAACGGGTGAAAGAATTTCTTCTTTAAAATTTTGGACGGATAATAAATTATCACTTATTCAAATAGGGCGTGGTTATTGGAAGTATACACCGCGTGAAGAACACATTTATTTTGAGACACAATATGATTATGATACGAGGTTTGGTCGTATAGGAAATGTAATAGATTTCTATATGTTTCGGCCTTTATTAGGCTGGGCGACTGCTTGGAGTTTTGATGCGTTAAAATTATGGATAGAAAAGGGACTTCATCCTAAGTTACTAATTAGAAGAACAATGACACATTGGCTCGTATGTTTTTTATTTGCATTTGTATGGATGTATCAAGGAATAGTACCGAAACTAGTGTTTACTCATTCAGAAGAAGTAAAAATGCTATCTGTGATAATTGGTTCAACTGAACATAGTATTTTTGTACTTAAAATAATTGGATTGTTAGAAATTATTTTTGGTGTCATATGGCTGTTGCCATTTCCAAAACGAAAAGTATTTATCGTACATATTTTTATGTTAATAGCCTTAACGATAGCGGCAGGGATTACGAATATTGCAAGTTTTACAGAGCCGTTTAATCCAATTACATTAAACGTTCTAATCATGGGATTATCAATTGTCGGTTATATAAATAGCACGAACTTGCCAAGCTCAAAAAATTGCAAGAGGAAGAGAAAGGGATAATGTATGGCTAATATGTATGAAAGACTATTAGGGGATTCTTATAAAAAACTACATCCAAAATTACAGAAACGCTATGAAATTACAGAAGAAAATAGTTTTACTGGAGAAGGAAAGATGGATGAGATTTATGGTGGTTCTTTTTTCGTAAAATTCATATTAAAAATTGCATCAAAGTTCCGTATGTTTTTCTCTGAGCGGGGGAAGGAAGTGCCATTTACAATACATAATACCGCTGAGCGGGATGAACATGGACATGAACTTGTGCGGTGGAATCGTACTTTTTATTTTCACAATAAGAAAAGATATTTTAACGCCGTTATGCAGTTGGATGAAGAGAATAATGAAATTGTAGATTGTTTTGGTGAACCACACATACTTGTTTCTACATTGAATTTTCATATTGATGAGGTGGGGGCAATGCATATTTTCTCAAAGAAACAATGGTTTTACATGTTTGGCAGAAAAGTCCCGTTACCTAGATTCTTATACGGAGAGGCCAACATTGTAGAAAGTTATGATGAAACACGACAATGCTTTCGAATTCATGTACAAGTACGCAATCCGTTAATCGGTTCATTATTTTCATATAAGGGAACATTTGTGGAGAGGAAATAAATGATATGAAAAATATAATAGTTGGGCTTGCTTGTTATATTGTTTTTCTAATATGTGAGTGGACAAATGTAAACCCAGTTGAAGCAATTATTTTATTATCTATTTTGTTATTTATACCGATGTCATTTTGCATTCTTGATAAAAAGACAAGAAGTGGATCATATTTATCCTTTTATAAACTAGTATCGCTTTTATATCCAATCGCAGCAATTAGTGCAATGTTAGCTTTCGTAACAAATCACTATTTCTTTGCATTACTTTGGTTTGTATATACAGGAATCGTTGCGTTATTCGGTGTAAGTAGAGTGCTAGAAAGAGGATGGAAACCGTTAGAGGAGACAGCTATCGATAGTGCGTTTATGTATTTGTTTTTAGGTGGTTTCTGGTTTTTTGCTTCTGTAGCAAAGCTTTCCATTATGCACTTTAGTTCCGACATTGTTTTGCTTACAGCTGCACACTTTCATTATTCGGCATTTCTATTGCCGTTATCAGCTGGTTTAATTGGGAGGAAAAGAGAAAAGAGAAGTAAAGTATATGATGCTATTATGTTTGTCATCGTCATTTCACCTATGACAGTTGCAATAGGAATTACGTACTCAAGAGTATTTGAATTTTTTGCAGTGTTCCTATATTTATGCGCTATTTATAGTTATGGGATTTATGTTTGGCGTACGAAATTTAATGCTATTAGTGCAAAGGTTCTTCTGATCATATCGTCTAGTACACTCATGGTAACAATTATGTTTTCGCTTATATATTCATATGGGAATTTGAAACATGTAATGACGATTACAATTGCTCAAATGGTTTGGATTCACGGTTTTGTCAATGGAATTGGAGTAGCGTTACCCGCATTTGTCGGCTGGATGATTGAAAAGACTGCTCCGAATTATAAATATTACGGGAAACCAATGAGCAGGTTAAGAGGAAATACGACAGTTGGTGAAGCATTTTTACATAACAGAAGTTTAATAGATAGCAAGGAATACAAAGGTTTAGTTGATAATATGAACGATTTTCATAGTGAGGGATTTGACATAGCAAAGATTCCTTTAAGTATTACTCGTTTTTATGAAAATACAAAAGAGTATGAGTTACAATCGCATATTAAGTGGGCTCGTTGGTTTCGTCCGGTTGCATTTTGCTATGAGAAAATGAGTAAGCGTGTAGGACAAATACATTTAGGAATGGGCGGTAAGTGGGAAACGATGCATGGCTCTATCGTTGGGATAATAGATGAGAAAGATGGAAGGGAGAATGTAAGGGCTTGGCTAAGAAAAAATGAAGCAGGAGAATCTATTTTTGTAGCTCTTTACTCAAAGCACACATATAAGAGCGAGACATATATGAATATTGCATTACCTTTACCATATTCGAATATGACGGGGGTTTTAAAATTATGTAATAAGAGTAATGATTTAATCATTACTAGTAAGCTGAGAAGAAACGGTAAAGGAGATGAGGGGATTTATTTACATACTCGTTTCTTTACAATTCGTTTACCGTTAGCAGAGACTTTTATTATAAAAGAGAACACGAATCACATATTAAAAGCTAACCATAGAATGTGGATATTTGGAGTTAAGTTTTTAGAAATTGATTATGAGATTAAGAAAATAGAAGGAAAGTAAAAAAAGCTTGGAGAGATACCAAGCTTTTTTACGTATGCGTAATTGTCATAGCAACTTGTTTATCTAAGTCCCGGTCCCAAACACGTTGAATTTCAAACGTACCTTTTTCAAAAAATAATGGGAATCTCTCTTTAAACCAATTTTGCATAGGAAGATTTAGTGCCTCATCAATTGGCACCCATAATAATTCGCCCTCAGGAGGGTTTATAAGAAGTTCACCATCAAACGAATCTGTCCAATAATTGAATACCATATATCGAACATTTTCTTTCGGATTTACATATTCGTCTAACCCCTTGAAAATTAAATTAGAAACGTGAAGTCCGGTTTCCTCTTTCGATTCTCGTATAGCAGCTTGAACGATACTTTCTGGGAAATCTACTTTTCCGCCAGGAGCGATGTAACCAGGGAAGCCTAGATGATCGGGGCGCTGTATTAGCAATATTTTGTTATTACGCTGAATCATACACATTGTATAAATACGGTGCTCTATATCTTTCCAATTGTTGCTCATACGAATCTCTCCTCTTATAAAATCTTATAGTTTTTAACTATAGTTATATATGACAAAAAATACAATAATAATACAAAATTATACAAATCTCAATTGACTATTACTAATTTTCAGAACTATAATTAGTCTGTTACATAAATACATTGTACTTGAGAGGGGAATATATTCTATGAAAAATAGAATAATCGCAGCAGGATTAATCGCAGCTAGTATATTATCTTATTCATCTAGTAGTTTCGCACAAACAAAAAAATTTCCAGATGTCCCAGCTAAACATTGGGCAGAAGATTCTATTTACTATTTAGTAGAGAAAGGTGCAGTTACGGGTAACGATAAAGGAATGTTCGAGCCTGGAAAAGAAATTACTCGTGCCGAAGCAGCTACAATGATGGCTCGAATATTAAACTTAAGAATCGATACAAATGCTAAACCATCTTACGCTGATTCTCAAAAACATTGGGCTACTCCAATCATCGCAGCTGTAGAAAAAGCTGGCGTTGTTAAAGGTACAGGCAATGGATTCGAGCCAGACGGGAAAATCGACCGTGTTTCAATGGCATCTCTTCTTGTAGAAGCTTACAAATTAGAGTCTAAAGTAAACGGTACTCCAGAAACTAAATTCAAAGATTTAGAAACACTAAACTGGGGTAAAGAAAAAGCGAACATCCTAGTTGAATTAGGCATCTCTCTTGGTACTGGTGAGAAGTGGGAGCCTAAGAAAACTGTAACGAAAGCAGAAGCAGCACAGTTTATTGCAAAGGCTGATTCACTTAAAATAGGCAATCCTTTAGTAGAACAGATGATTATTATTGATCCAGGTCATGGAGGAACAGATCCTGGGAAAGCAACACAAGGATTACATGAGAGTGATATTGTATTAGATACATCTAAAAGATTACAAAGTTTAATAGAGAAACATACTCCATTCCGTGTGATGTTAACACGTGAAACAGATATTCGTCTTGGTGAAAAACAAGGAGAAGACCTTAAAAATCGTGTGGATTTCGCGAAAGAACATAATGGAGATATTTTTGTAAGTATCCATGCAAATGCTTCTCAAAAACATGATGGACATGGAACAGAAACTTTTTATTATAAAGGATCTGAAAAGAAAGAATTAACTGAGCGTGAAAAAGATAGTTATATGTTAGCTGATAAAATACAAAAGCGATTAGTTAAAGCTCTAGATACAAGAGATCGTGGTGTGAAACCAGAAGACTTTTATGTACTAAGAGAAAATGAGATGCCAGCAGTACTAACGGAGCTAGCATTTTTAGATAACAGCGCGGATTATGAGAAGTTAGCTTCAGAATCTGGAAGACAAATAGCTGCTGAGGCAATTTATGCGGGTATTTTAGATTATTATGAGTGGAAAGGTTTTGATGCTTCAAAATCTCGTTTAACGAAATAACAATGTTGATTGTTAAGTCCATCGTCTATATAGAGGTGGGCTTTTTATGTAAGTTTTTGTAATTTTATATCGAAATAGAAAGATATATCGTATTATGCTGATTATGAATAAAATAATGGTAGATTAGTTTATTTTTATCACGTATACTTTTACTGTTGACTAATTAAGAGTTTGTTAGTTTAATAGGGAAAATTATACGATAAAGGGAGGCAAGTTAACACGGTATAAGCATATAGAAAACGTGTTAAACAATTTATGAAAAAAGTTATTTCTAATGTGTTAGCAGTGACAGTCGCACTTCAAGTAGTACTGGCTCCAGCAACTTCGTTTGCATCTACAAAAGAATTTCCAGACGTTCCGAAAAATCATTGGGCACTTGAAGCGATTACTGATTTAACGTCAAAAGGGGTTATTGCAGGTTACGATAATGGTAAATTTGGCTTTGGAGATGTTGTAACTCGTGAGCAAGTAGCAGCATTAATGTATCGCGCATTAAAACCAGAATTAAAAAGCGATTATAAAAATCCATACTCTGATATTAGCGGAGGAACGACGATGTTCCCAAAAGAAATTTTGGCATTAACAGATATGGGGATTTTCATAGGTGATGGTAAAGGGACGTTTAGACCGAAAGAATCATTAACTCGTGCTGAAATGTCTGTTATTTTGCAAAGAGCATTTAAATTAGAAGTAAAAGCACCACATACATTTAATGATATAGATGCAACACACTGGTGGGCAAAAGAAGCAATTAGTGCATTGCAATCCAATGGTGTATCGGTAGGAAATGGACTTGGAGGATTTGATCCATCAGGTATATTAACACGTGAAAGCTATGCGCAATTATTATATAAAGCGATGAAAATTAAAAATGATGTTCCTGTTGAACAGCCATCGTATATTAATCTAGACGTAACTTTGCCATCTAACGTAACGGCACTAGAGATTGATAATTTCATTAAAAAATCTCATTCGGATAGTCCACTTATTGGAACTGGTAAAGATTTTATTCAAGCACAAAATGAGTATGGTGTGAGCGCACTATATTTAGCTGCACATGCAATCTTAGAATCAGCGTACGGTAAATCAGAAATTGCATATCGTAAACATAATTTATTTGGCTTAAGAGCATATGACCGTGACCCATTTGCATATGCAAAATATTTACCGTCATACAAGGAAAGTATTTCTTACAATGCTGATTATGTAAGGAAGAACTACTTAGAAGAAGGTGCTAATCATTTTAATGGTTACACATTACCTGCTATGAATGAAAAGTATGCAACAGATAAAGAATGGGCTGGCAAAATCGCTAATATTATGGAGCGTATTAAACCGTTTAACAAGAAAGATTATGAAAATGTAAAACGATTACCGAAAAATCCTAATACATTAAATGTAGAGGCATTAGGAAAAGACATCCCATATAAAGATTATGCAAAAGATGCAACGGCTACGGTTCAATTAGTAGGTTCTTACTATCAAGTGCCATATCCATTTGGTTATACAATTAAGAGTGTACCAAATATTACACAAAATGAAGTTGGAAAATTAGAAAATGGTAAGAAAGTAACTGTATATCGTGAAGATCCAAACGGTTGGGTAGAATTTTCATTTGAAAATACTCAAGAAAAATATTGGACATTGAAGAAGAACTTAAAATTATAATATAAAAAAAGGTGTTTTCATTTATGAAAACACCTTTTTTATTTTTACCAATAATTTAACAGTTTCATATATAATTATAAGTATTAAAGATTGCATTTTCTGTTTTATATTTAGTGTTAACTTAATTTGAAAAGAGGAGAGAAGTATGCAAGGAGAAATACGAACAGAGAAACATGTAAGTTATGTCGGTAAATTGTTATTGCCAGTTAAAGCGTCACCACATTTTAAATTTTTGTGGATTGGGCAATTACTTTCGACTTTAGGTAGTTCGATAACGATGGTTAGCTACTGTCATAGGTGGCGAAATAACGATTATAACACTAGCTATATTAGTACTTGTAACAATTGGAGTAGTATTATGTGTACCAAGTATTCGACGATTTGATTGATGATATAAGGGGAAGGAGAATAACTTATATGATTATAGAAGACTTGAACGATGTAGTAGTAAAGGAATTGGACAGCCAATACACTTTGCAGGAAAAGGTCTTTGAAGCAAAAAATTTCACAGTCTATATTGCTACCCATAGAGAAAATAAGCTAGCATATAACCAACTAGTATTAATAAAACATTTTTGTAACGAAAAGCCTTCCGTACATATTTGGCATAAGAAAATTAGCACCGATGCAACAAAACTGGATATCACAAAAGAAGTGACAGAAGCAATTCAATCTGGTTTTGTAAATGAAGAGTAAGCCCTAATCAAATTAGGGCTTACTCTTCATTAAATACAAATGTTTGTTTCATTTGTTTCCCTTCATTTACCGGATGACCGTTGTAAGAGAAATTCTTTTCTTCCCAAGTGATGACGACTTTGAAATTGTGGCTGTTAAAATCTAAAGGGAATACGATGTAGTCAAAGCTCGTCTGATTTTTTGAAACGTTGCTATTTAGCAAAGTAGGATTAAAAGTAGCTTTAGAGGTAGGGATGTTATCAACTATTTCTACAGCTACGTTTGACACATCATTGCCGATGTTTTTTACGAGTAAGCGATATGTATCGTATACACCTTGTTTTGGCTGCACTGCTTGCTTGTTTGCGTTATGGGATTTATCAATTTCGATATACCACTGTTTTGACTTTGATGCAATTGGTAGTGATTGAAATGTGTATGCACTAGCTTGTATTGGTAGTGTTAAACAGATTAGTGCGAAGAGAGAAAATATTTTTCGTTTCATTTTTAGAGAGCTCCCATTCTGTAACGGATTTATTTATTATTATTTTCTTTTTGTGAAAGGGTATACCATATAATGTAAGAGTTTGTTTTGTGAATATCGGATTAGGAGTCATTATCTTAGTTGTTACGCTTATACTTAGTGTTAGTACAGCTTTTTCCCAACAAGAAAGCCGATCGCCTTTAGGCATAGAATGAAAGGGAAGCTGGATCCGGAATGCTACTAAAAATCGTAAGGTCCGTGGTAATTTAAGTATCCAAAGTATAGGTAGTTTCTTCAGGTTTTTTGTTTAATTTTTCCGAAATAAATGATTATAGAAGAGTGTTTCAAAGTATTGGTTGAAGGGATATGTAACGAGCTTGATATGGTTAGTATCGCAATGTTATGTGATACTAATCGCGTTCATTTGTTTTTAAGTACACGGACAATCACTCCTTAGCCCTGCGAATATAATGAGAAAATAAAATGAGTGACATCAAAATGTTTGAGAGTAGAATGCCCTCATTAGAACGTTAAATAGTATATTCAATATATTTAGGGGATTAGAGGAAAAAGCTGTGTAGAGGCCATACTACACAGCTTTTTTCGTATGTCTGACTTTAGGATAACCAATTAAGCTTGTTTAATTGTTACGTATACGTACTTCTGTATCACTATCAAAAAAATGTGCTTTTGTTAAACTAAAGGCTACTGAAAGCTTATCGCCAGCTTTCAGTTCTGATCGAGCATTAATTCGTGCGACAAAACTTTGATTTTCAAGTTTTCCATGTATCATAGTCTCAGCACCTAATAATTCAGCAACTTCAATATTAATTTCGACAGTTGAATCGGGAGAAGATTGAAGGACAATTGGTTCATCGTGAATGTCTTCTGGACGAATACCGAGTATAAGTGTTTTTTGGTTGTATCCCTTTTTCTGCAATTTTTTTAATTGTCCTTCTGGTACTTTAAAACGAATGTTTTCTATATGAAAATAGTTATCTTTTAATGTTCCAGTAAAAAAATTCATGGCCGGAGAACCAATGAATCCGCCAACAAAAACATTCTCAGGAGTATCATAGACTTCTTTTGGTGTACCAACTTGTTGGATGATACCATCTTTCATCACAACAAGGCGTGATGCCATTGTCATTGCTTCCGTTTGGTCATGTGTTACATATATAGTAGTTGTGTTTAAACGACGATGAAGCTTAGAAATTTCTGAACGCATACTTACACGTAATTTAGCATCTAAATTGGATAGAGGCTCGTCCATTAAGAATACTTTTGCGTCACGAACGATAGCTCTTCCTAATGCAACACGCTGTCGCTGCCCACCCGATAATGCTTTTGGTTTTCGCTTTAAATAATCTTCAAGACCTAATATTTTTGCCGCCTCAGTTACGCGATGATTAATTTCATCTTTTGGTAGTTTTCGTAATTTTAAACCAAACGCCATATTATCGTAAACAGACATATGTGGGTATAGTGCATAATTTTGAAATACCATTGCAATGTCACGATCTTTTGGAGCGACATCATTCATAAGTTTACCATCAATATAAAATGAGCCATTAGAAATATCTTCTAAACCTGCAATCATACGTAGAGTAGTTGATTTTCCACAACCAGAAGGACCAACAAATACAATAAATTCTTTATCTTGAATATGTAAATTAAAATCAGAAACAGCAGTTGTTTTATTATCATATAATTTGAAAATATGATCTAATACGAGTTCGGCCATTATACATCACCCCTATTTTTATAATTAACTGAATTATAAGGTTTATTGATTGTAAGGTGAATTGGCAAGTTGCACAAAAAATGTTAATTTTTTTATGCAAAATTACGAGATGTTCAAAGAAAGAAAAGCCAAATAGACAGCTACAGCACCTTCAAATGTTTTTATATTCAATCCTGTTTTTTCAATAAATTTGTCAATTCGATACTGTAAAGTATTTCGGTGTAAATATAATTGTTTGGCCGCAAGTGATACATTTAAATTACATTGGAAGAATACTTTAATACTCTCTATTAGCTCTTTATCATTGAAAACATGTGCTAATAAATGATTTGTATATTTTTCCCTCTTTTCTTTTGGTAATAAGGTCATTAATTGATAAGGAAGGAGTTGTTCAATGTATGTAATTTTCTTTGATAGATAGGGAGAAAGATAAGAAAATAAATTTCGTTCCCATTGATACAAGTGAGAAATTTGATTGGTATGGGTGTAGTGTCTGCCGACAAAAAAGGATAAGGATATAAAAAAATCTGTTTCCAGCGTATCAAGGGCTGTTTGCAATCTATATTCAGATATATTTTCTGTTAAGATGAGGACTCCAGTTTGTGAAGTTTCCCATATTGTAGGATTATCAAAACCAAGTATTGAATGTAAAGCATTATGAAATTCTTCTCGTTCCGTTATAGGATGCGTTGTGAAGAAATGTAAAAAGCGTACAGATGTTATTTGAATATCTTTACTCTGATATAACGCTTCGTACCAATACTTTTCTATTTCTGTTTCATAGCATGTGTCAGTATGGAGGGGAGTTAAGAGGGATGAAAGTAATTGACACTCTTGTTTATGTAAGCGAGATTTACGAATTCCTACTCTATTCCCATCAATCAAAAACCAACTGTACTCTTCAGAAAGTATGGCCTCATTAATTTTTATATCTTTATCGTAATATCTTTTTAATTGTTGAATCATATGAACACTCCTTATCTTTATATTATTTATTAATAACAAATGCTATAGGGATAATGGATTGACATAGTTTGCGATGAAGATTTAAAAAATTCAGAAAATATATTGCGGAGGAAAAAGTGATAG
The DNA here is from genome assembly GCF_008042305.1 of Bacillus sp. AY18-3. NCBI lineage: Bacteria > Bacillati > Bacillota > Bacilli > Caryophanales > Bacillaceae > Bacillus > Bacillus sp. AY18-3. The sequence goes on from NZ_QKQR01000012.1 coordinate 23,620, forward strand.
TGTTATACTTCATAACAACTGGTAATGACAACATCATGTCGTGATCGAATTGGTATATGTATAAATAATATATCAATGATAGTTTATTCCTTCAACTGGTAATGACATAAGTCTACTAAAATTGATAGGAAGGGAGAGAAGAGCATTGTTTTTATAAATGAATAAAATTCGTTTGTAAACGCTTTATTTACAAGGTGCTCCAAATCTTTTGTAAAGTTGATTATATTAGTTTAATTTGTTGTCAGTGAGTTACAAGAAACATAAGTAAAGATTTTGTTATATAGATGATTGTTTCTAGAGGAGGAAAAGGGATGAAAAAGTGGTTTATTTTCTTTTTGTCAACATTGCTATTGGCAATAGTAGGATGTTCTAACAGTGGCGAAAAAGTTAACACGTCATCTAAAGATGAAAAAATAGAATTACGGTATGCACTTTGGGATAAGAAACAACTACCAGCAGTGGAGAAAGTGGTTCAACAGTTTAATGAAAAACATCCGAATATTAAAGTGAAAATAGAATTAACAGCGTACGGACAGTACTTTCAGAAGCTTGAAACGGCAGCAACAGGAAATGCATTGCCGGATGTATTTTGGATGAATGGACCAAATGCCGTGAAATACGCTTCGGGAAAAGTATTGATGCCTTTGGATGATAAAGCGAAAAAAGATAATTATAAATTGGAAAATTACCCAAAATCTTTAGTTGATTTATATACAGTAGATAATAAAACTTACGGTATTCCAAAAGATTTTGATACAACGGCACTTTGGTATAACAAAAAATTATTTGATGAAGCTGGAGTAGCATATCCAGATGATTCATGGGATTGGGAGAAAATGAAAGAAGCTGCAAAGCAATTGACGAAAAAGGAAAAAGGTGTTTGGGGATTTGCAGCAGCAATGGGAAATCAAGGTGGTTATTATGATCTCATTTACCAAAATAAAGGGTATGTTCTTTCTAAAGATAAAAAAACAGTAGGATTTAATAAACCACAAGCAATTGAAGCAATTAATTATAACATTAGTTTTATTAAAGAAGGATTATCACCAACATTTGCTCAAATGACAGAGACAACAGCATCTGATTTGTTTTTATCAGGTAAAGTAGCGATGATTTTTGACGGGCCTTGGATGGTACCAGAATATAAGAAAAATCCTGATTTAAATATTGCTGTTATGCCAAAAGGGAAAGAAAGAGCTGTTATGATTCATGGTCTAGCAAATGTCATCTCAGCGAAAACAAAATATCCGGATGCAGCTTGGGAATTTGTGAAATATTTAGGTTCTAAAGAGGCAGCAGATGTGTTTGCAGAAACTGGAACAGTCATTCCTGCTTTTAATGGAACACAAGAAGCGTGGGTTAAATCCGTTCCAAACTTGAATTTACAAGCGTATATCACTGGTCTTGAATATTCTTACCCATTACCGAGTGTGAAAAATACAGGAGCTTTATGGGAGCAAGAAACAAAAGTATTAAAAAGGGTATGGGGAGGAGAATTGAATGTTGAAGAAGCAACAAAAGAATTAACAGAGAAAGCAAATGAAGTTCTTTCTAAAAAATAAGGAGAGGGATCCTCTCCTTGCTTTAAATCAAAAATTATGGGAGGAGTGAAGAGATGGAGGATCTATCAATAAAGGTAGTGGAGCAAAAAAACACACATATACAAAAAAAATATAAAAAGAAAAAGAAATTAGATTATATATGGGCATATGTCATGATTGCCCCAACTATGTTAGGGTTATTCATTTTTTATATGTGGCCAATTGTGCAAAATATTTATTTTAGTTTTACAGCGTGGGATGCGTTTGGTAGCTATGAATGGATTGGACTAGAAAACTATAAAAAGATGTTTACTGATAAAGATTTAGGAAAGGCTTTTCAAAATACATTTATTTATATCGTGCTTACTGTTCCAATCGGTATATTTTTATCCATCATATTAGCGGTGCTATTAAATCAAAACATTAAAGGGAAATCCCTTTATAGAACATTATATTTTTTACCTGTTATTACAATGCCTGCTGCAATCGCTATGGTATGGAAATGGATCTATAATTCTGACTATGGGTTACTCAATTACATGTTATCATGGTTTGGAATTGATGGTCCTAATTGGCTTACCAACCCTAACATTGCATTATATTCAATTATTATAGTTGCGATTTGGGGGGGGATAGGATATAACATGGTTATTTTTCTATCTGGTCTCCAAAACATCCCTAAAACATACTATGAAGCGGCAATTATGGATGGAGCCCGGCCAATTACAATTTTCTTTAAGATTACATTGCCACTTTTATCGCCAGTTATTTTCTTCGTAACGATTATGTCTTTAATTGGAGCATTTCAAGTATTCGATCTCATCTTTATGATGATTGGTAGAACAAGTAATGTAATTGAAAATACACAATCTATTGTTTATTTATTTTATCAAAATGCCTTTATTTTAAATGAGAAAGGATATTCGGCAGCCATAGCAGTTGTATTATTAATTATTATATTAATCATTACAGCGATTCAAATGATATTACAGAAAAAGTGGGTGCATTATGATGAATAAAAGAGTAGGTGCAGTCAATAAAAATACAATTATGATTCATGCAATACTTATCATAGGTGCCTTATTAACCATTGGTCCTTTTATTTGGATGATATTAACGTCTCTAAAAACTTATACAGAATCTGTTCAAGTTTCACCAGTTATTATCCCATCTCAATTTATGTGGAGTAACTATACGGAAATATTCAACTTATTACCATTTTTTAAATTTATGATGAATACTGTAATTGTTACAATAGCTAGAACGGTCGGGCAGTTGTTTTTATGCTCATTAGCAGCTTATGCTTTTGCTAGAATACAATTTCCAGGTAGAAATGTACTGTTTTTACTAACTCTTTCCGTCCTAATGGTTCCGGCTCAAGTGTTTTTGCTTCCACAATATTTAATTATGGTAAAACTGGATTGGTTGAATACATTACAAGCGGTAATTGTACCTGGGTTATTTAGTGCATTTGGTACCTTTTTATTACGTCAGTTTTTTATGGGCGTTCCAAAGGAACTAGAAGAAGCAGCAAGATTAGATGGTTGCAATCACTTCCAAATTTATTGGTATGTTATGCTGCCTCTTGCGAAACCAGGTTTAATTGCGCTTGGTATATTTACAACACTCTGGTCTTGGAATGAATTGATGTGGCCGATGATTGTAAATAATTCACCAGATATGATGACATTGTCAGTTGGTTTATCTTCACTACAAGGGCAATATGCAACAAACTATCCGGTACTAATGGCGGGATCATTTTTAGCGATTTTACCAATGTTGTTATTGTTTGTTTTTTTACAAAAACAATTTATTGAAGGAATTACAATTACAGGTGGAAAATAAGAATAATAGAATAGGAGAGGATATAAATGATTACAGCGGCATTAATTGGGGCAGGAAGTCGTGGAATGTACGCTTATGCTTCTTACGCGTTAGAACATCCAACAGAGATAACTTTTGTTGCGGTTGCAGAATTGGATAATGCAAAAAGACGGAAATTCTCTGAAATGCATAGCGTTTCGGAAGATATGCAATTTGAAACATGGGAAGAGTTATTAGCGAAAGAAAAGCTTTGTGATGTATTGCTTATTTGTTCGCCCGACCGGTTTCATTATAAACCTGTTATGCAAGCGATTGAGAAGGGATACAAAATTTTATTAGAAAAACCAATGTCACCAAGCCCTACAGAGACATTGGAAATTGCAGAGGCTGCCACGAGATATAACGCATTATTAACAGTATGTCACGTATTAAGGTATGCACCGTTTTATAGGACTTTAAAAGAAATTGTTGATCAAAAGAAGATAGGGGACATCGTTTCAATTCAATGGAATGAAAATGTTGGTCATTGGCATCAAGCGCATAGTTTTGTAAGAGGGAATTGGCGTAATAAATCTGAATCAAGTTCAATGATTTTGCAAAAATGTTGTCATGATATGGATGTGCTACAATGGCTTGTGGGTGCAGAGTGTGAAAAGATTTCATCTTTTGGAAGTTTGACTCATTTTAAATCCGAACATGCACCTAAGGGTTCGACGTTACGTTGTACAGATGGTTGTGAAGTTGAAGAAAACTGCCAATATTCTGCTTTAAAATGGTATTTACACGAGAGAGATGAATGGCCAGCGAATGTAGTTTCTATTGATACAAGCATTGAAAATAGACTGGAGGCACTAAAAAAAGGACCTTATGGGCGTTGTGTGTACCATTGTGACAATGATGTTGTAGATCATCAAGTGGTAAATTTGCTATTTGATAATGATGTAACAGTTGCTTTTACAATGTCTGCATTTACGAAAGAGTGTTGCCGTACGTTTAAAATTATGGGAACACATGGTGAAATTCATGGTCATGATGTATTAAATGAATTGAAGGTCAAATATTTTTCAGGTGAGGTTGAAACGATTTACCCAGAAACAATAGAAGGTGGACATATGGGAGCAGATAATGCAATTATGACTGATTTTATCGAAAAGGTAAAAAGCAATAAAACAGAAAGTTTAACGTCTGCAATGATTTCGGCAAATAGTCATTTGATTGCCTTTGCCGCTGAAAGATCAAGAATAACGGGTGAAACAGTAAATCTTAAGCAATATGTGACAGACTTACAAGAATCGATGAATCCAGCAAAATAAGAAGAGCGCATATAAAGGAACAAATTAAATGTACGATTAAAGTAAATTTTAACAGTTGGAATAAGCTTATCTTTCTATGTGAGAAAGTGATGGTAATTCCTATTTTCATTCGATATAATAGCCATAAACTGGTTATAACAACTTTATAGATGAGGGAGTAAAACATGATTGCAAAAGATAATCGAACACCATTATACTACCAATTAATGGATATTATTGTGGAGCAAATTGAAGCTGGGAATTTACAAGAACATGATAAGCTTCCATCAGAACGCGAGCTATGTGAGATTCATGATGTAAGTAGAACGACAGTAAGACAGACAATGCAAGAAATGGAAAAAGAAGGATATATTTATAAAAAACATGGTAAAGGGAGTTTTGTCTCACCTCGTGTATTTAATCAAAGTCTTGTTCGTTTTTATAGTTTCACAGAAGAAATGAAAAAATTTGGAAAGGTTCCATCATCAACAGTCGTATCATTTTCCATAATTCATTGCGATAAAAAAATATCGAAAATTATGAATCTTAATCATGAAGAAGAGGTATATCAAATTACAAGACTAAGGTTAGCTGATAAAGAACCGATGCTATTTGAAACATCTTATATTCCTGTAAAGTTCTTTCCATATTTAACGAAGAAAGAATTAGAAGAAACACCAATGTACGAGATTTTTCGTACAAAATATCAAGTCCATATCACGCGCGCGGTGGAAAATTTCAAAGCGATTGCAGCAGAAAAAGAGCATGCAACATGGCTACAAGTTGAAAAGAATGAACCATCTTTATCTCTAGAACGGATTGCATATGCGAAAGAAAATATAATCGAATACACGCAGACCATTGCAAGAGGAGATAAATTTACTTACACAGTTGAATTACAATAAGTATGGTTATACTTATTGTAATTCAACTGGTAATGATGACGTGATAAGATATGAACTAATATTAAGGGGGTTCTCAAATGTTATTACATGCAAATGATGAAATAAGAGAAATATATGGAGCATGTTTTACAACGAAAGAGATTGCACAACAGCCAGATCTTTGGGAGCAAGTATATTTAAATTTTCAAAGCAAGCATCATGAAATTATAGGTTTCTTTTCAAGTATTTCAAGAAAGCATGAACAAGTGAGAGTTATTTTCACTGGTGCAGGGACATCCGCTTTTGTTGGAGACACAATTGTTCCATATATAAAAAGAATAACAAATTTAAAGAAAATGCATATTGAAAGTATTCCCACAACAAATATAGTTTCAAGTCCTTATTACTATCTTCAGCCAGACATCCCAACAATTTTAGTATCTTTTGCTCGCTCTGGCAATAGTCCAGAAAGTTTAGCGGCAGTACAATTAGGAGAACAAATTATTCGTTCAGTTTATCATATTATTTTAACATGTAATGAAGAAGGAAATTTAGCGAAGCAGTTTCAACATAAAGAGAACGCTTTTGTTATGTATATGCCGCCGGAGGCAAATGATCAAGGATTCGCAATGACAGGAAGCTTTACCTCTATGATGTTAACTGCACTTATGTTATGTAACTATAATCATATCCATCTTTTAGAACCTAGCATTATGGAAATTGTAAGATTAGGAAAAGGTGTTATCGAAAAACAAGAACGGGAAATTCAACGAATTGCAGAAAAAGAATTTCGTAAAATTGTATTTTTAGGATCAGGCGTATTTGAAGGGCTTTCTCGAGAGGCTGCTTTAAAATTTCTAGAGTTAACTGCTGGTCGTATCCCAGTTATGTTTGACACCCCCCTTGGGTTTAGGCACGGACCGAAATCAATTTTAGATAAGGATACAGTTGTTGTATTATTTTTATCTAATGATGAGTATACGAAAAAATATGATCTTGATTTATTAAAAGAGATTTTTCAAGAGAAAGAAAGGAGCGAGATTATTGTTATAGCACATCAAGATAATCAAGAAGCAAGGAGACATTGTAATACGTTTTTATGCAATGAAGGACGAAATCTAAAAGATGACATGTATATTACGTTTATTTATATATTATACGGACAAATTTTAGCATTATATAAATCAATTGCATTAGGGATTACTCCAGATAACCCTTGTCCAAGTGGAAGTGTAAATCGTATCGTTCAAGGGGTAACAGTACATCCTTATAAAGGAAAGGAATAGTAATTTATGAACTACTACGTCAAAGCATCTATATATCTACTAGAAGATGGTGTTCGTGAAAGTGGATATTTACATATTGTAAATGGATACTTTCTAAAACATGTTGAAGAAATAGTAGACGGAGCGTTAGTAATGGATTTTGAAGGTAGAATTATTTCTCCAGGATTTGTTGATACACATATTCATGGTGTAGCGGGACATGATGTCATGGATAGCACATATCAATCGTTAAACAATATCTCTATTAAGTTATTGGAAAATGGTGTTACGAGCTTTTTGCCCACAACATTAACTGATTCTTCGGAAAATATAATGGAAGCTTTGAAAAATATAGCTCATGCAAAAAAAAGAGGGGTAGAAGGGGCAAGTATTATTGGATCTTTTCTTGAGGGACCTTGTTTTACGGAGGTATATAAAGGTGCACAAAATCCTAAATATTTTATTGATCCAACCATTGAAATGTTAGAGGAGTGGATTGTTGCATCAGAAGGGACTATTAAAAAAATTGCAATGGCACCAGAGAGAAGAGATGCTATTGCTTGTATACGTCATGCTGTGAAAAAGAATGTCCGTGTAGCAATTGGTCATGCGAATGCAAACTATGAGATATGCCAGAATGCGATTCAAGCAGGAGCGACGATTTTTGTGCATACGTTTAATGGAATGAGAGGATTACATCACCGTGAACCTGGCGTTGTTGGAGCGGTACTCTCAACTGAGCATGTGTATGGTGAAATCATTGCAGATGGACATCATGTACATCCAAGCGTAGTGAATATTTTATATAAATGTAAAGGATACGACAAAACTTGTTTAGTTAGTGACTGTATGCGAGCGGGCTTATTAGGGGATGGCACATATAATTTAGGAGAATTTGTTGTCCAAGTGCAAGACGGCATTGCCCGAACAGAGGCGGGTTCTTTAGCGGGAAGTACACTTCGATTTATTGATGGTGTGAAGAATATGGAGAAATGGACAAATGCATCGTTATGGGAATGTGTTCATATGGGATCGTTAATTCCTGCTAAAAGTATTGGAGTTGATAATGAAATTGGAAGTATAGCACCAGGGAAAAGAGCTGATTTTCTTATATTAACAGAGGATTTAGATCTTATAGGAACAGTTGTAGGGGGAGAAATGAAATATAAAAAGAATAAAGAGAGGATTTGAGAGTATGCTTGTTTCAACTCAATTTATACTGAGAAATGCACAAGAACAGGGTTATGCGGTTCCGGCTTTTAATATTCATAATTTAGAAACTTTAAAAGCAGTAATTGAATCCGCAGTAGAGCTTAGGTCACCTGTTATTATAGCTGCTACACCAGGCACGATAAAATATATGGGAAAAGAATATCTTTTGCATATGATTGAAGCAGCGAGAAAGCGATATGATATACCAATTAGTCTACATTTGGATCATCATGAAGATATAAGTGATATTAAAAATTGTATCGATTTAGGAGTTAGCTCTGTTATGATTGATGCATCGCATCATCCATTCGAAAAAAATATTCAGATTGTTCAGGAAGTTTCGGCGTATGCAAAACAATATGGAGTAACAGTAGAGGCTGAGTTAGGGCAATTATCAGGAATAGAAGAAGATATAGTAGTGGAAAACTCAATTTATACAGATCCTTACCAAGCGAAAGAGTTTGTAGAACGTACAAATATTGACTCATTGGCAGTTGCAATTGGAACGGCACATGGACTATATAAAGGGAAACCAAAATTAGATTTACAAAGATTAACAAATATTAGAAAGCAAGTTGATATTCCCCTTGTATTACATGGTGCCTCCGGATTATCGGACAGTTTAGTGCAAGAAACGATTCGTTTAGGAATTTGTAAAGTGAATATCGCAACAGAGTTAAAAATTGCATTCGGAACAGCATTACGTCATTATTTATTTTCTCATCCAGAAGAAAATGATCCGCGTAAATATTTTTCAGATGCAATTATGGCGATGAAACGGGTTGTTGCAGATAAAATAAAGATGTGCAAAAGTTTAAATCGTGTGTAAGGAGATATTCTTATGATTGCGACAATTACATTGAATCCATCTGTTGATATGCGATATGAATTAGGAGAATTAAAACTAAACAAAGTACATCGCACGAAAGACTATGAAAAAACTGCGGGTGGAAAAGGCATTAATGTATCGAGAGTACTTCGTTTGCTAGGAGAAGAAGTAACTGGAGCTGGGTTACTTGGTGGTAGTAATGGTGAGTTCATAAGAAAAAACTTGAAAGATTTATCAATTATTGATGAGTTTGTTTCCGTTAAAGAAGAAACTCGCAATTGTATAGCGTTAATCACAAAAAAATCTGCGTCAGCTACTGAAGTATTAGAAGCAGGACCAGCTATTTCAGAGGATGAAATAGCTCTTTTTATAAAAAAATATGAAAGGATAGTAAAAGATTTTGAGTTTATTGTTGCATCGGGAAGTTTACCTAAGGGTATTCCAAATTCATTTTATCAGCAGTTGGCACAAAAGGCAGCTGAAAATGGTAAAAAATTCATATTAGATACAAGTGGAGAACCATTATTGCATGGCATACAAGGAAAACCATTTTTAATTAAACCAAACAGGCAAGAAATTTGCCAGTTGCTTCAAAAAAAACGTGTGTCACAGGAAGAAATGATTGCGGAAGCAACTAAAATCTGCGAGAGGGGCGTGCAGTATGTTTTGTTATCACTTGGAAGAGAAGGAGCGATACTTATTACGAAAGATGGAAGCATAAGGGCAATTATTTCAGAAATAAAAACTATCAATACTGTTGGCTCAGGTGACGCAATGGTTGCGGGAATAACGTTAGCACTCGCAAAGGGGTATGGGATAAAGGATGCACTTCGTTTTTCAGTGGCGTGTGGAATGGCTAACGCAGCTGAGGAAATAACAGGTTACATACAGCTTAAAAATGTAGAGAATTTCTATAATGAAATTATAATTGTCTAAAAGTAGGAAGGGGAGAAATATGGGGAAGTACGTTGCTTGTTTTGATATTGGAGGAACTTTTATAAAATATGCAATGATTGACGAACAAGGAATAGTACATGAACAAGGGAAAATAACAACACCAGTACAAAATCAAAAGAAAGAAATTTTGTATCGTATTTGTGAAGTAATATATGAGTTTGAAAAGAGCTATAAAATTCATTCTGTAGGTGTATCATCGTGTGGGATTATCGATAATATCAAAGGGGAAGTTCTGTATTCTGCCAATATTTCGGGATATAGCGGTACAAAAATAGCAGATTACATTTATAGTGAGACAGGGTATGTGGCGATAGTTGAAAATGATGTTCGTTCAGCTTGCCTCGGTGAAATGTGGAAAGGAGCAGGGAAGGGGAAAGAACATATTGTTTTAATCACACTTGGAACCGGGATTGGTAGTGGAATCATTACAAATGGCAAAATGCTTCAGGGAGTGAAAGGGCTAGCAGGAGAGCTTGGTCATATGATAATTGTTCATAATGGAGAAAAATGTAGTTGTGGCGGAGAGGGATGTTATGAGAGATATGCATCGACTTCGGCGTTGATTCGTCAGTATAAAGAAGCATCCAAAATTCAAGGGCTAGAGATAGGCACAATCACAGGTGAAGAAATTATAGAACGTATGTACAGAGGAGAGTGGTTGGCAAAAAATGTATATGAACAGTTTCTACAGTATGTTGTTGCTGGTTTAGTAAATATTACTTATATATTTAACCCCGAATTAATTATTGTTGGGGGAGGTATTACAGGGCAAGGTGAACCATTTTTGAAACAAATTCAAGAAAGGTTCTATGACAAAATAATGGAAATCTATCAAAATAAGGTGAAAATCGTTTTAGCATCATTACATAATGATGCTGGTGTATATGGAGCTTGTTATGTAGCGTTGAATCGATGTGAGGAAAAGTCAATGAATATATAATCTATAATCTTAGAAGATATTTATCGAGAATAGTTAACATGTGTAGAGCTTTTTTATTCAATTCACACAACCATCATCTTGTTTATGTAGAAGGTGATGGTTGTTTTTATTTTGGGATTTAAGGGGAAGATACATTCGTTAATGATGCACTATAAAGTATTTACGGATGTGATTTATCATTTCGGTTTTCGATTTGAAGTATAAGTCAAAAGGAATATAATTATGAAATAATTTCCAAAAATATGTTAAAATAACATTGTCATACAACAAGGGGGATTTGTTTTATGGAAAATGGATATCTTGCTAAAGTGGATTTAATGAAAAGAATAGAATCGAAATCTAAGTATAATAAGAAACTTGAAAAATACCAAAGACGTTTATTAGCACTGCAGCAAATTGTAAAAGAAGAAAAAATTGCGGTTATGCTTGTTATGGAAGGTTGGGACGCAGCTGGAAAAGGCGGAGCGATTAAGCGAGTGACGGAACATCTTGATCCGCGCGGGTTTCAAGTAAATCCAATTGGAGCACCAGCACCTCATGAAAAACGGTACCATTACTTGCAACGTTTCTGGCGAAAACTTCCTCAGTACGGGCAAATTACTATTTTTGATCGCTCATGGTACGGACGTGTGTTAGTTGAGCGTGTTGAAGGGTTTGCTACAAAGGAAGAGTGGACGAGAGCGTATGATGAGATTAATGATTTTGAAAAACTATTAACAGATGATCATTATATAATCGGGAAGTTTTTCTATCATATTAGTAAAGATGAACAATTAAAGAGGTTTAAAGATAGAGAGAAAAACCCTTTGAAAAGATGGAAAATTACAGACGAAGATTGGCGTAATCGTGAAAAGTGGGACGAGTATGCTGAAGCAATGGAAGACATGTTTGAAAAAACAAATAAGCCAAATGCGAAATGGCAAATTATCGCAAGTAACGATAAATTATACGCACGTTTGAAAACGTTGAAAGTTATTATTTCATTAATTGAGGATTACCTCTTAGAACATAATATAGAATTACCTTCGTATTATTATGAAATAAAAGATGGAAAGACAGAAGGCTTTGAAACTATTCAAGATGAAGTTGTAAAATAGTACAAAGCTTGTATATGAAATATAAAGTAGATCCACCCTGTAATTTTGGGAACCCCTCGGTAATAGGCAAAATGTAAACCGTGGGGTTCTTTACATGTATTAATAAATTTCAGCATTTGGTTGTTCTATAGTACATTAACAAGAGGTAGTAGTTTTATAGAGAGGGTGAGAGAATGATAGATACAGCAGATGCTTCAATAAGTAATCGTATGTACACAGAAGAAGACCAACAAAAATTATACAAACGAACATTAATAATCGTCAGCATCTCACAAATGTTCGGCGGAGCAGGGTTAGCTGCTGGCATTACAGTAGGTGCACTTCTTGCGCAGCAAATGCTTGGGACAGATGCATATGCAGGATTACCGGCAGCTATGTTTACAATGGGATCTGCGGTAGCGGCTTTCTTTGTTGGAAAATTATCGCAAAAACATGGTCGCCGTATAGGGCTTTCGGCAGGTTTTATAGTAGGCGGACTAGGGGCTATCGGAGTTGTGGGGGCAGCTTTAACAAATAGTATTATTCTTTTACTAGTTTCTTTACTTATATATGGCGCGGGCACAGCTACGAATTTACAAGCGCGTTATGCTGGAACGGATTTAGCGAATAAGAAGCAAAGAGCAACTGCTATTAGTATTACGATGGTAATGACGACTTTTGGTGCAGTCGCAGGCCCAAATTTAGTAGGTGTAATGGGAAGGTTTGCTCATTCAATTGGAATTCCTGAACTTGCTGGTCCGTTCATATTATCAGCAGCGGCATTTATACTGGCGGGTCTTGTTCTATTTGTTATGCTTCGTCCAGATCCGTTACTTATTGCTAATATGATAGAAACATATAAACAAGAGCATATATATAAAGGGCAACCAGTAATAGAAGAAGCGACAGAAAATAAACGAGGTATTACAGTTGGGGCAATCGTAATGATACTTACTCAAATCGTGATGGTTGCAATTATGACGATGACTCCAGTTCATATGGGGCATCACGGTCATGGATTAAGTGCAGTAGGGCTTGTGATTGGTTTTCATGTAGGTGCAATGTACCTTCCCTCTCTCGTTACAGGAATGTTAATTGATAAAATTGGAAGAACTACGATGAGTATAGCTGGCGGAGTAATTTTACTAGCGGCAGGTGTCATAGCTGCAATAGCGCCGAGTGATTCTTTAATACTATTAATTGTTGCTTTGTCTTTACTTGGATTAGGATGGAACCTCGGTTTAATAAGTGGTACTGCTCAAATTGTTGATGCAACTATACCTTCCACACGTGCAAAAACACAAGGGAAAATAGATGTGTTTATTGCGCTAGCTGGAGCTTCAGGTGGAGCGATGTCAGGTATGGTAGTGGCGAATTCAAGTTATGCGGCATTGTCATTAGCTGGAGGAGTGTTAGCTTTCATGCTCATTCCTGTTGTGATATGGGCTCGGACAGGTAAATAAAGTTAAGATAAAAGAAGCTGCGTTCAAAGGGAGGTAACCAATCTTTGAATGCAGCTTTTTTGTAGTGAATTGTATAAAAAACTTTTAGTTTAAATCCCACTCCACAATAAGCCCTAAATGCGTAAGCCCACCGCCAAATCCGTATAGTAAAAGTGTGTCTCCATTATTTAATTTTCCTTCTTTTCTAGCCAAATCTAGTGCAAGTGGAATAGAGACGGAAGATGTATTCCCCATAAATTCCACACTCGTTAATGTTTTTTGTGTTGGAATTTGAGATTTCTCACAAATAGATTCGATCATTCGTAAGTTAGCGCTATGGGGAATGAACCAGTCTATATCATCTATTTGCATATTTGCGGTATGTAATAGTTCTTTTATACCTGTTGGCACCGTGCGTGTTGCCCATTTATATACTTCTCTTCCATTTTGCACGATTTTTTCATTTGTTTGCAGTGGTGTACCATTCATGGTTGTAGATAAGTTTGTTCGGTATAGATGAATACCACCGTCCCCATTTGTTCCCATGTGTGCGGCAATAAAGCTTGGTTTGTTTTCATCTCTTTCTAATAAAATAGCTCCAGCACCATCGCCAAATAAAATACAAGTCGTTCTATCGGTGTAATCAGTAACTTTAGATAATGTCTCTGTCGCTACGACAAGTACTTTTTCGTGTGATCCAGAAGTGATTAAGCTATTCCCAACGTGCAAGCCATATGTGAAACCAGCGCAAGTTGCATTTAAATCAAATGCTATTGTATGAGGTATGCTGAAATGTTGTTGTATTTGACACGCGACACTAGGGAAAACGTAGTCAGCGGTTGTTGTAGCGACGATGATACAGTCTATATCTTCTAAGTTCTTTTTAAAAGTTGTACATAAATTTTCAATTGCTTGAATGGCTAAGTGTGAAGAGTATTCGTCTTTGCTCGCAATTCGTCTTTCCTTCATTCCTGTTCTTTGTGCAATCCACTCATCATTCGTATCAATCATTCTCTCTAAATCGTTATTAGATAATATTTGATTTGGAACATAAGTACCAATTGCAGTAATACGAGATTTAGAATGCATGGGAACATCTCCTAACTTATTTTATAACCTGATACTATTATTAGGTTATAAAAATGTCAATAAAGACTTTTATTGTATTGAAACGAAAAAGCTTAACTTACTATGAAGGAATTTGGCGAGTGTTGTAAAAAATAATATACGATAAGTTTTTAAAATTGATAATGAAGAGAGTTGGGCTCTTTGAAAAGAATTTTGTATATATTGCCTGTTGTCATTATTTGTAGCTTTATTCTTATTATTTTTCCAGGGAAATCTTATGCTTGTGATTGTATTAACGTATCAGCAGAAGATGCATTTCAAAAAAACGATGTAGTATTTGAGGGGAAGGTAATTGGGGTTGGGATTGAAGTATTATTTGAAGTGAAGAAAATTTGGAAAGGGACAACTTCTTCGCAACTTATTGTATATACAAATGGTGGTGATTGTGTATTTCACTTTGTAGAAGGAGGAGAGTATTTAGTATATTCTTCTCAAAGAGGATCAGAAAAACAATTACACACATAGTTGTAGTGGAACGAAGAGATTAGATGAGGCAGGGGCGGAGAAAGTGGCTTTAAGTCAAATTGCAAAAGAGTCTATTCCGACGAAGAAAGTCGATTTAAAAGAGAAGATGGTCAGCGGTTTCAGTTGGTGGCAAGTTGTTACCCTTTCTATAGGTCTGTTACTGATAGTAGCTTTTGTGATTTTTAGTGTAAGAAGAATGCGCAAAAAATGACGATTAAAGTAAATATATAAAGAATTTCTTTCTGTTTCTATAGGTGGTTTAATCTTGTGAAAGCGAATTACTTATGCTACACTTTATGTAACTTAAAATGAACGGAGGGGCTTCCTTTGATCTTAATCAGATTACGTCTCAATACTTTGTGCCAATAATTGAATAGCGCTCAAAGGCTCTGTCTGTGTGCAGAGTGAACGGGATTGGTCTGCCTATTTTAAAGGAACCCTTTATTAAGCTTATATGTGAAAAAGAGGGAGGGACGAATACGCCCTCTTTTTGTTTTGCCTTTATAAATAGAATGGGATCGTATAGGTGAACACTTATTGTGGATGCGTATATGATTTTGGGACTTATTGACTATGAGATAGGATGAAAGTATAGCTTTCTCCTATTTCTTTGGTGAACCCTTATCCGTTTACGAAAACACAGGCAGTAACCTGTGTTTTTTATTTTACGTAATCGAAATGGAGGAATAAATATATGGAAGAATTATTACAAAGAGCAGTTTTAGTTGGAGTAAATTTAGGTAATGAAGATGATTTTGCATATTCAATGGAAGAGCTAACAAATCTTGCAGAAGCTTGTGATGTAGAGGTAATTGGGCAAGTGACGCAAAATTTACAACGAGTAAATCCGTCCCATTATATTGGAAAAGGAAAGATTGAAGAAGTAGCAGCTTATGTAAATGAAGTAGATGCGAATATGGTAATCTTTAATGACGAATTATCTCCTTCTCAAATTCGAAATTTAGAAGCAGATTTAGATTGTAAAGTAATTGACCGTACCATATTAATTTTAGATATTTTTGCGCAACGTGCGAAAACGAAAGAAGCACAGTTGCAAGTAGAGGTAGCGCATCTTCAGTATATGATGCCACGTTTAATCGGTCTTCGTGAATCGTTAGGAAGACAGAGCGGCGGAGTTGGTACGAAAAATAAAGGTGTCGGTGAGAAGAAATTAGAGTTAGATCGTCGTAAAATTGAAGAACAGATTTCAGTTTTAAATAAAGATCTAGAAGCACTTGTTGCCCAGCGTCAAACGCAGCGAAAGCAACGTAAGAAAAATGAAGTACCAGTTGTAGCATTAGTAGGCTATACGAACGCCGGAAAGTCAACGACGATGAATGCAATGCTTGAAATTTACAATGGTACAGAAGAAAAACAAGTATTTGAAAAAGATATGTTATTCGCGACGCTAGAAACATCTGTGCGAAATATTGATTTGCCAGATAACAAATCATTCCTATTAACAGATACAGTTGGATTTGTAAGCAAATTACCGCATCACCTTGTGAAAGCATTCCGTTCAACGTTAGAAGAAGTAGCGGAAGCAGACCTACTTATTCACGTTGTAGATTACGCGAACCCAAATTACGAACAGTTAATTGACATTACAAATGAAACGTTAAAGAAAATTGGAGTAGAAAATATTCCAACCATTTATGCTTATAATAAATCAGATATGGTAGATGTTGAAATTCCGAAAGTACAAGAAGACCGCGTTTATTTATCAGCGAAGAAACATGTTGGGATAGAAGAGCTTGTCGAAATGATTCGTTCACATATCTATAAAGAGTATACGAAGTGTGAAATGTTAATTCCGTATGATCAAGGACAGGTAGTTTCTTATTTCAATAATCATGCGCACGTTTTATCTACAAGTTATGAAAACGAAGGTACAAAACTAGAAGTAGAATGTAAGACGAGTGATTACGAAAAGTATAAGCGTTTTGCAATTTAATAAAGAAGGCGATCCTAATATATGTTAGGATCGCCTTTTTCTTATTCTGTAATAGAGGCCCACTTATAAGAATAAATTCCTGCAAATGGACGAATAACAACACCTTTTACTGTTGGACGTTCTAAATATACCAGGCCTGATTGGAAGATTGGAGCGATAGCTGCATCATCTTCCAGTAAGACTTTCTCTGCATCTTGGAACGCTTTCCAACGTGCTGGTAAGTCAGTTGCTAAAGTAGAGCTCGTTTTCTCAATTAATTCGTCGTATTGTTTGTTTGAATAGCTCATCTTATTAAACGGTCCGTCAGTGACAAACATATTTAAGAATGTTGTAGGATCAGGATAATCTGGTCCCCATGTAGAAAGTGAAATTTCATAGTCACCATTTCCTTCACGATCTAAAAATGCTTTTACTGGAAGGGGCTGTAATGTGATTTTTAAGCCAGGTAAGTTTTTCTCCAATTCACCTTTTAAAAACTCGCTAATTTTTTTATCGTTAGACTCATCAGTTGTTATGATTGAAAGTGAAGCGTTTTGTAAGTTTGTTTCTTTTTTTGCAGTTTCCCATAGTGTTTTAGCTTCTTTCACATTTGTTCCTACTTTTACATTACTTGTACTGCGAAAATCTTTATTATCAGGTCCTTTTACGAATCCTTTCGGAACAAATGCATTCGCAGGTATAGAACCATTATTTAAAATCGTTGTTGCGATTCCTTGTTTATCAAAAGCGAGCGAAATAGCTTTTCGAGCATTCTTGTTTGCTAATAAAGGATTCTTTTGGCTAAATCGGAAAAATGTCATAGAAGGACGTTCCATTTTCTTTAAGCTCGGATCTTTTTGATATTTATCGACAAACTCTGAATTAATCGTAATTCGGTCTACTTGTTTGCTTTCAAATAAATTAACGGCTGTGGAAGTATCTTTTACGATATTTACATTAATTTCACTTAACTTCACATTTTTATTATCCCAGTAGTTCGGGTTTTTTGACATTTTATAACTTGTATCATGTTTCCATTCACTTAATTGAAACGGCCCGTTATAAACTACATTTGCAGCTTCAAGTCCGTAATTTTTCCCTTGCGCTTCTACAACTTTTTTGTTTTGAGGATAAAATGTTGCGAATCCCATTAACCCTAAAAAGTATGGAACAGGGTGTTCTAACTGTACTTCAAGCGTTTTATCGTCAATTGCTTTTACACCAAATGAGTCAATTGGTAATTCTTTTTTATTTATTTTTTCTGCGTTTTTAATATCGAACATAATATGTGCGTATTCAGAAGCAGTTTCTGGATTAACAGCACGTTTCCATGCATATTCAAAATCATGTGCAGTAACTGGATCACCATTTGACCATTTTGAATCGTGTAATGTAAATGTATATGTTTTTCCGTCTTCGCTCAGCTTGTATGATTCAGCTGCTGCAGGAACAGGTTTATTGTCAGGGCCAGGCATATATAATCCTTCCATTACGTTGTTTAATGCAGCGTAAGAAAACCCATCAGTTGCGATAGATGAATCAAGTGTAGAAATTTCCCCAGCTTCTACAATGTTTAATACTTGTTTTGAAGATTCTTTTTTCTTTTCTCCGGTAGTTGTTGCCTCTTGTTTTTGACCACATGCTGTTAAAAACATAGATAATGTGATTGAGAGTGCAACGATTCCTTTAGTTTTTTTCTTCATAGTTGTCATCCTTTCCTTCATCTCTGTCCTAGTATAAAAGAAAATATAGAAAATTTCTATAAATAAATCCGATAAAACTTATAGAAAAAATATATTATGTAAGAAGTGATATTTCTGGAAAAAGAAATGAAACCAGTATAGAATAGAAATGTTTCAAAAGTCAGAATTTATCGAGGTTAAAGTTTTACTTTATTACACTTGCTGTAATAAATATATATTTTGTACAGGAAGGAGAAATACATATATGCAGGCAGTTTCGAAAAAAAATACAATGGAAACACCGACGATATATCGAATTCTATTTGCGATTAGTTTCGGTCACTTTTTAAATGACTCGATGCAAGCAGTCGTGCCGGCATTGTTTCCTATTTTGGAAAAAACGATGAATTTATCTTATATGCAAGTAGGATGGATTGCGTTTGCATTAAATATGACGTCATCGATTATGCAGCCGGTTTTTGGTATGTATTCAGATAAGAAGCCATCACCATTTTTATTACCGCTCGGTATGTTTTCGAGTATGCTTGGAATGATTGGACTTGCATTTGCACCGAACTTTATTATTGTTATCATTTCTGTTTTATTTATCGGATTAGGTTCCGCAGTCTTTCATCCAGAAGGTGCTCGAGTTGCTTATATGGCAGCTGGTGCAAAACGAGGTTTAGCGCAAGCGATTTATCAGGTTGGAGGAAATACAGGGAATTCCTTAGCTCCTATTTTTACAGCGCTAATTTTCGTTCCGCTCGGCCAAATTGGTTCTTTAGGTTTTACAGCCTTTGCAGCAGTAGGAATTGTATTATTAATTTTCGTATCAAATTGGTATAGGAATGAATTAGCAACTGGCGCTGTGAGAAGAAAAAAGAGGGCTGCGCTTGAGGCGGAAAATGCGATTGTAAGTACACATATTAAATTTGTTATTCTACTTCTTGTTTTTCTTACTTTTGTACGTTCTTGGTACGGTGCTGGTATAGGGAATTTTTATCAATTTTACTTAATTGAGCATTACGGTTTATCTATAAAAAATGCCCAGTATTTCGTATTCGCATTTATGATTGCCGGTGTATTAGGAACTTTCTTTGGTGGACCGTTAGCAGATCGATTTGGAAAGAAAACAATTATTTTATTTTCAATGCTAGGTTCGGCGCCACTTGCCCTTTTATTACCTCACGTTTCGCTCATGTGGGTCGTACCACTATTTTTATGTATCGGTTTTATTAGTTCAAGTAGTTTTAGTGTAATTGTTGTTTATGCGCAAGAGCTTGTTCCTGGAAAAGTAGGGATGGTATCTGGATTAATTGTAGGGCTTGCGTTTGGACTCGGAGCTTTAGGATCTGTAGTACTTGGGAAATTGGCTGACATATATAGTCTACAATTCATTATGTTACT
Source organism: Bacillus sp. AY18-3 (assembly GCF_008042305.1). Taxonomy (NCBI): domain Bacteria; kingdom Bacillati; phylum Bacillota; class Bacilli; order Caryophanales; family Bacillaceae; genus Bacillus; species Bacillus sp. AY18-3. The sequence goes on from NZ_QKQR01000012.1 coordinate 43,497, forward strand.
ATGTAGTTGTCTACCATTAATTGGACTTACTTCTTGGTTATTACCAAGTGATAAGAAAACGATAGAATAGGGGATGCACTATGAAATTATGTGAAAATGTTACAGAATTAATAGGAGATACACCTGTCGTCCGATTATCTAAATTTATTCCAGAAGACGCAGCGGATGTGTATGTAAAACTAGAAATGTTTAATCCATCACGCAGTGTGAAAGACCGCGCTGCCTATAATTTACTGCACGTTGCAGAAGAGAATGGTCTCATCAAACCAGGAGATACAATTATTGAACCGACAAGCGGAAATACAGGAATAGGCTTAGCAATGAATGCAGCTGCGAAAGGGTATAAAGCAATTTTAATTATGCCAGACAATATGTCAAAAGAGCGTATAAATTTATTGAAAGCATACGGAGCGGAAGTAGTTTTAACACCGGCAGAACAAAGAATGCCAGGAGCAATTGCGAAGGCATTAGAACTGCAAAAGCAAATTCCAAATAGTTTTATTCCGCAACAATTTGAAAATCCAGCAAACCCGAATATTCATCGTTATACGACTGCACTTGAAATTTATGAACAAATGGATGGCGAGCTTGATGCATTCGTAGCAACGGCTGGAACTGGTGGAACTATTACAGGTACTGGGGAAACGTTAAAAGAGAAGCTACCAAACTTATATATTGCAGTAGTAGAACCAAAAGGATCTCCCGTTTTATCAGGCGGTGTTCCAGGTCCTCATAAACTAGTAGGAACAAGTCCAGGGTTTATCCCGAAAAACTTAAATACAGAAGTGTATAACGAAATTATTCAAATTGCAGACGAAGAGGCTTTAACGACAATGAGAAACTTAGCTAGACAAGAAGGTTTATTAGTTGGGCCATCGTCTGGAGCATCTGTTTACGCAGCAATTATGATAGCGAAACGTCTAGGCGCAGGTAAAAAAGTTTTATGTATTGCACCTGATACAGGAGAACGTTATTTGAGTATGGGATTATTTGAATGAAATTGATAGAAACAGCTTAATCGTGAAATTGTCACGATTAAGCTGTTTGTTTTAGGTTGTAAAGAGGGGAGAGAATGACAATGAAACTATTAAAACCAACAAATGAATATAGCGAACAAATTATAGAGTATCGGGAGGCATTTTTACATACGGATGAAAAACCACATGGTAGTAGTTCTTTACAAAATTTTGATTCTCTCGATAAATGGTTTGAAAAAGTGAGTATACAAGAAGTGGAAGAAAACTTACAAGGTAATCGAGTACCGTCTAGTCAATTTTTAAGTTTTGAAAAAGGGGAACTTATAGGTTTTGTGAATATTAGACATAGATTAAACCAAGAATTATTACTGGAAAGCGGTCATATCGGTTATAGTGTACATCCAAATAAACGTCGTCAAGGTTACGCTACGAAACAACTACAACTTGCATTAGATGAAGCACAGAAGTTAGGGTTACAGAAAGTGTTAATAACTTGCGATAAAGTTAATATCGCTTCGGCTAAAACGATTCAAAAGGTTGGCGGTATGTTAGAAGATGAAGTAGTTTCTGTTCATACTGGGGAAATTGTTCAGCGTTATTGGATAGAAATATGATTTAGTGGGACATTGAAAAGGGAATACAATGCATAATATCGAAATAGATAAATGAAAAGGTAACTGTGTACTGCAATTATAGGGGGAAATGAAGTGGGATTAAAAGAGAAAGCAATAGAAATGTCGGAGATTTATAGGAGAAATCCGAAAGTAGAGACTATTATTTTAGCGGGTTCAGTAGCTAGAAAACTAGAAGATGAACATTCAGATATAGAATTGCATATTTTATGGTCAATGCCACCAGAGGATGAGGATCGCAAAGGGCCAATTAACTATATTGGTGGAACAATTTTGTCATATCACCCTTACGAGGAAGAAGAATGGTCGGAAACGTATTTGACAAAAGAGGGAATTAAATTAGAGATTAGTAACTTTTTAACTGAAACTGTAGAGAAAGTTATTTCGGATGTGGTGGATCAATATGATATAAGTTATGAAAAACAATGTATCGTATCATCCGTTCATGATGGTGTTAGTTTGTATGGAGAAGAGAAAGTACATGAATTAAAAGATAGAGTGGTGGCATATCCAGAAGACCTAGCGAAACGGATGATTTCAGAAAATCTTTGGTTAAGTAATCGCTGGCATAATCGAGAGGCGCTTTTAAAACGAAAAGACTGGCTTATGTTATATGATGTTATTTGTGAAGTGCAAAGAAATATATTTGGGGTCTTATTTGGTTTGAATAAAATGTATGTACATCATCCGGCATTTAAATGGATGCCACATAATGTGGAACGAATGATTATTAAGCCTGAAAATCTATACGAGCGTATGGCAAATACGTTAATAGGGAAACCGGAGTATAGTGTACAGGAGTTAGAAGTGTTAATTGAAGAGCTATTACATTTAGTACAACAATATGCTCCAGAATTACATATTACTGAACAACAAAAACGTATACAATATGCGAAGTAAAAAAGAAGGGATGTAACAATGAGTTACCTCCCTTCTTTTTATTTGACTAATTTACCTAGTATGGGTAATCGTTGAAGTCTATCACCGAGAATATGTGAAGCAAGTCCGCTCGTTAGGACGAATAAAAGATAAACAATCCCTCCTACAGCGCCGCATATAAAGACAATGAGAAGTGATTCCATATAGGATTGTCCAGGAATCATCCATTTTAAAATCGCTTTTAATGCAATTACAACAGCAGACATTGCAGCGGAGTAAATTGTAATAAGAAGTACTGTTTTTGCTGTCTCACCAATTTTAAATTTCGCAAACTTAATGATGCAGTACAACATAATAACATTGGAAACGAGGTATCCAAGAATTGTTCCAAGTACAGCACCGTGTCCGCCAAATAAATGTAAGAGCGGTGTATTTACTAAAACTTTAACGAGAATACCGACTGAGAAAGCGATCATCGTTTTTCTTTGATAATCGATTCCTTGTAATATAGCTGCTGAAACTGTGAAAATCGCACTTAGTATAGCAGAAGGTGCAAATGAAATTAAATATTGTGATCCCCCAAGTGCAATTTCAGGATTTACATAAACCATACGGAAGGCATCGTAAGCGATGCTAGCAAGACCGAATGCAGCTGGGATAGTGAAGAATAATAAGACTTGAAATATCTTTGCAATTTGTTCTTGTAGTTCTTCTAGTTTCCCGCTTGTATACGATTTCGTTATAGCCGGAATGATCGTTAATGAGAATCCAGTTGCAAGAGAAGCTGGAATCATAATTAACTTTTGGGCATAGTTCGTTATATAAGCGAAAACTGCATTCGCTGTTTCTAACGGCTCGCCCATCGCCCTAAGGACATCAGCTACAGTATATTGATCTACTAACGTGTAGAGTGGAATTGCAATACCGACAAATACAATTGGGATTGCATATCGAAGTAATTCCATATAAATATTTTTTAATGGAATATTCGATGCCCTTGACTTTAATTCTCCTTCGGGAGGCTTTAATCTATTATATTTTTTCCAGTACAGCATTAAAATCGAAACGCTGGCAAGCGCTCCGATAACAGCGCCAAACGTAGCAACTGCAACAGAAGAGGCGACTGCCCCCCCTAATAGTTTTGAAACGATAAAACTACCAACTAAAATGAAAACCACGCGCGCAATTTGTTCTACGACTTGAGAAACGGCACTTGGTTTCATATGTTGAAAACCTTGGAAATAGCCACGTGTAACACTCATAGCTGGTACGATAATAAGTGCGAAACTTAATGCTCGCATCGTAAGTGTTACGTCGGCGATAAATTGTGGATCTGGCGTTTTCGAGCGAATAATAAATTGTGATATGTATGGTGCTCCAATAAATAAAGTTAAAAACCCTAAAAAGCCCATAAACAACATTAATTTTACGCTAGAGTTGTATAATTTTTTGCTTGTACTATAATCACCGAGCGCATTATGCTTTGCAACAAATTTGGAAACAGCAATAGGAATACCAGCTGTTGAAAAGCTTAATAAAATACCGTACCAAGAGTATGCATATCCATATAAAGCGACCCCTTGTGTTCCGACTAATAGTTGAAAAGGGAAGAAGTATATAAAACCTAATATACGTGAAATCATTGTTGCACCACTTAATAAAGCAGTACCTTTTAAAACTTTTGAAGTAGACAAAATTCTTTCCTCCTACTCGTGCTGTCTTGCATTTATCGTATACTACTATAAACCTGTTAGAGAAGTTAATATAGTATGGAACATAAATATTCTAATATTATTCATTTAAAAGTCATATTTTACATTTTTTAAATAGAACGTAATACATAAAAATTCAAAATATAAGTTGACACTATTTTTAATGTGTGATAAAAATGATAGTAATCAATTCGGAAAATAATATTTGGGCAATGAAAGGGTATAGTAGTGAATATCTCCCTATTTCAGAGAGCTGATGGTTGGTGTGAATCAGTATATAGATTATTCATGAAGTTCGTCCTGGAGCATCTTTCATAAATCTCACATTGTGAGGAAATGAAAGACGGTAGTTTATACCGTTATCAAATAAAGTGGTGAAGATTGTTTCACAACTAGGGTGGTACCGCGATATTTATCGTCCCTACGTATTTACGTAGGGACGTTTTTTATTTAGGTCCTAACTTTGTTGTGGCTTCATAACTAGGGTGGTACCGCGATAATTTATCGTCCCTACGTATTTGCGTAGGGACGTTTTTTATTTAGGTCCTAACTTTGTTGTATCTTCATAACTAGGGTGGTACCGCGATATTTTTGTCGTCCCTACGTATTTACGTAGGGGCGTTTTTTTTATTATTAGGGAGGAAGTGAATGTATTAGAAAAGAGTATTGATAGAACAATATAAATACTGAACTGAAACAAAGAAAAAGAGACAGAGAGGAGATTAACAAATGAATTCACAGCAATGGACATCGAAATTAGGTTTCGTATTAGCTGCAGCAGGTTCAGCAATTGGTCTTGGGGCGATTTGGAAATTCCCATATATGGCCGGCATCGGAGGAGGCGGGGCGTTCTTCCTTATTTTCATCGGTTTCACATTATTAATTGGTTTACCGCTATTATTAGCTGAATTCGTTATCGGAAGAAGTACACAAAAAGAGGCTGTTGATGCATATAGAGAAATCGCACCCAAAACATTATGGCCATGGTTAGGGAAATTAGGGATTATAACTTGTTTCATATTACTTTCTTTCTACAGTGTTGTAGGGGGATGGATTTTATTATACTTATGGAATGCAATTACAGGTAGACTATGGGAAGGAAATGGCGCATACGAAGCTACGTTTGGTGAAATCATTTCCAATCCTTATTTAGCAGTAGGAGCACAGTTATTATTCATTCTTATTACTATTTTTATCGTAAGTAAAGGCGTACAAAACGGTGTTGAAAAAGTAAATAAATATTTCATGCCAGCGCTATTCGTTTTATTCTTTGTATTAATTGTTCGTGCCCTTACATTAGACGGCGCGGGAGAAGGAGTTCGTTTCTTCTTACAACCTGATTTCTCACATGTAACATCAGAAGTTATTTTATATGCGATGGGTCAATCGTTCTTCTCATTATCGGTCGGTGTAGCAGTAATGGTAACATATAGTTCATACTTACCGAAGGAAGAAAGTTTACCGCGTTCAGCATTTTCTATCGTAGCTTTAACATTAGTAATTACATTACTTGCAGGACTTGCAATTTTCCCAGTTGTATTTGCATTTGGATTAGAACCATCTCAAGGACCAGGATTATTATTTATCGTATTACCTGCTATTTTCAGTAAAATGGCGTTCGGAAAAGTATTCTTCGTTATTTTCTTATTGCTGTTCTTCTTCGCAACGATTACATCTGCTATTTCTATGCTAGAAATTAGTGTTGCGTCGTTAACATCAAAAGGTAAAGGCAAACGTGAAAAAACGGCCTTAATCGTAGGTTTATTAATCTTCGTTGTTGGAGTACCATCAGCATTATCATTTGGTATATTAAGTGATCTGAAAATTTTCGGAAAGACAATCTTTGATTTAGCGGACTATGCAGTGAGTAACGTACTAATGCCACTTGGTGTTTTATTAGTTTCCATCTTTGTTCCTTTAAAAATGAAGAAAGATGTATTAATGAAAGAGCTTGGTGTAAGTAAAAATAAAGGCTATAAACTGTTCGTATTATGGTTATTCTTACTTCGCTTTATCGCACCAATTGCGATTATTATCGTATTCTTAAATGTACTTGGCATTATTTAAAAAGGTAGCGTATCGCTCTATGATACGCTACCTTTTTACTTTGCTCTTTTTTGCAGTTCGTTTACTGTTACGAACTGATAGCCCTTTTTAGATAAAGAATCTAAAATACCTTCGATGGTCTGTAAATTTTCATTAGACTCATCATACATAGAGTGCAGTAAAATGATAGAACCTGGTTGTACATTTTTATTAACATATTCAATTTTATCAGCAGCAGATTTATAAAAAGTATCAGGTTCAAGATCCCATGTAATTGTTTCGATATTGTTTTTATTTAAATAATAGGGCAGACCAATTAGCTTTTTTCCGTTTGGTGGTCTAAAGTCAATTGTGTCTGTAAATCCCGTTTGGCGGATTAATGAATTCGTTTTTTCTATTTCTTCTTTAATAAAAGAAGGTGTTTTAAAAACCATTCTGTTATGAGAATATGTATGGTTTCCAAGTTGGTGTCCAGATTGTACGATAGCTTCTCCTAACGATAGGTTTTTTTCTAATTCATTTCCGATTAAAAAGAAAGTAGCTTTTGCATTGTATGTATCTAGTAGCGGTAATATTTGTTTTACATTGTTCGTAGGACCATCATCAAAAGTTAAAGCAATCACTTTTTCATTTGTTTCTACTCGGTTTGTTAAATCTCCAAACAATTGAAAACTTCTTGCGTTCATTAATTTGTATGTTCCAAATAATGCTACAGTAATAATGAATAATGTAACGATTGTAATAATTATTTTCTTTTTCATAAAGCAACCTCACTATATTTTTGAATTGGACTAAAAAGTATTATATCAAACTAAGTAATTTCATGCTTTAAAAAGGATGTGGATGCAAGGGGGAGGAATTTATCATATAATAAAATGCAAAAGGTATATTAGGAGGTGTTTATATGGCGATTACAATTCAATTGCCGGACACTGCAGCGTCTCATGCAAAGCCAAGTATGGAAATGGCGATACTTTGCGTGAGGTAGACAAGTAATATACAATCGCCTAAATGAGCTCGTATCATTTTTTATATTTGGCTTTGCACCTTATTGAAATGAACCATAAAAAATAAGGGGCGAGCAGAAATGAAATACGTTAAAGCTGCAACGGTTTTACCAGAAAGTTTAATTATTGAAATTCAAAAATATATACAAGGTGAAACAATTTACATTCCAAAACAAGAAACGAAACATTATAAATGGGGTACACGATCTGGAGGAAGAAAACAATTAGATGAAAGAAATAAAGCTATTAAAGAAGCGTTTAAAAGCGGAATTTCCATTCATCAACTTGCGGAGGAGCATTTTCTTTCCGGAGAAACGATTAAAAAGATCGTGTATTCTAAATAAAAATAAAAGAGTCTAGTTCAATTATTAAATTGAACTAGACTCTTTTTTGCTTTGTATCTATTGGATATATTGCGTATGAATGGACAAAATAATAGAAAAATGTGTCGTTTTTTTACTAAATAGAATATAGAACATTTGAGTGAAAAGCAGAAAGGTGAGCATTTATGAATCATATTGGACAAATAACGATAGAGCTTTTAATTGGTTTCTTTGTTCTATTAATTGCTACAAAAATACTAGGGAAAACACAAATATCTCAGCTAACCCCCTTTGATTTTATTTCAGCTATCGTCCTTGGTGAGCTCGTTGGAAATTCAATATATGATCCTAAAATTAAAGTGTGGTCTATTTTATATTCAGTATTTGTTTGGGTAATTTTAATTTATTCAATAGAAGTGATAACACAAAAAATAAGAGGAACAAGAAGGTTTTTTGAAGGGTATCCTTCAATTATTATCCGTAATGGAAAGATTGACCGAGAACAATTAAGTTCAAATCATTTAGATATTAATCAATTACAACAAATGCTTAGGCAGCAAAAAGATATTTTTTCAATTCGAGAAGTTGAATATATGATTTTGGAACCTAACGGAAACATAAGCGTTCTGAAAAAGAGCAAATATGAATCTCCTACTATAAATGATTTAAGTTTAAAACATAAGCCTGTATACTTACCAATTTCATTAATTAGTGATGGAAAAGTAGTGAAAGATAATTTGAGGGAAGCTGGTTTTGATGAAGGATGGCTGTACAAGCAAATAAAGCAAAGAGGGATTACTAAATTTGAGGATGTATTATATGCTGAATGGAAAACAGACGATGGTTTCTTTTGTCAGGAAATGGAGCGGTAAAATATAATCGATGTATGTAATATTCGTTTCTAAGTTATCTTTTACATATCAAAAAGCTGAATCATTGTATACAATAAGACTAGATCAACAATTTGTATGGAGTGATAAAGATGGAAGCTTTTATTAGAAGTGATCAATATAATTTTATAAAATCACAAGCTTATATTTTAGCAAATGGACATGCAACTGCAAATGATAGAGGTGTCATTCAAGCGTTAAAATCACTAGCGATTGAAAAAATAATACATGTATTTGAGAATTTAACGGATGAACAGAAAGAGTTAATTGATACCGTATTAACAGTTCAAAATAGAGAAGATGCAGAATCGTTTTTACTGAAAATAAATCCGTATGTCATTCCGTTTCAGGAAGTTACAGCGCAAACATTAAAAAAATTATTTCCTAAAGCAAAAAAATTAAAACTTCCTGACATGGAAGAACTGGATATGAAAGAATTATCTTATTTAAGCTGGATTGATAAAGGGTCAAGTAGGAAATTTATAATAGCGAAAAATGATAAAAATAAGTTTGTTGGTCTGCAAGGAACGTTCCAAAGCTTAAATAAAAAGAGCATTTGTTCATTATGTCATGGACATGAAGAAGTTGGGATGTTTTTAGTTGAAATTAAAGGTGATGTACAAGGAACTTTCGTTAAAAAGGGAAACTATATTTGCAAAGATGGTGTAGCTTGTAATCAGAATATGAAATCACTTGATAAATTGAACGATTTTATTGAACGATTGAAGAAATAAAGAAGGGACCTCTAGTATTTAAACTGGAGGTTTTTATTTTTTGAAGAAGTAATAATAGGCTTCTTTTGTAGCTGTAAATTTATAAAAAAAGTCGGGTCATTTATAATGAAATTAGATAAAAATATCTATTTGGATACAGTTGCTTATATGCAAGGAGGTAAAACATGAATTACATTTCACCGAAAGAAGAAATGTTAAAAGTGAAACGGTGGCCTAAAGATACGATAGCGGCAGGTCGTGGTCATACAGTTGCTCTTAAATCGGATGGCACAGTTGTGGCAGTGGGGCGAAATAAAGAAGGAGAATGCAATGTAAGCGGTTGGTGTGATATTGAAGCAGTCGCAGCGGGCAATGTTCATATGGCGACGAACACGGGTAATGCTCATACAATCGCTCTTAAAAGTGATAATACTGTGGAAGCGGTGGGGTGGAATAAGCATGATCAATGTGATGTAAACGACTGGCATAATATTGTATCGGTTGCGGCGGGGTGGCGTCGTACCATTGGCCTTAAACCGGATGGCACAGTAGTAGCAGTGGGGCGAAATAAAGAAGGAGAATGTAATTTAAGTAGCTGGAGAGATATTGTGGTGGTCACGGCGGGGGACTGGCATACAGTCGGTCTTAAAATGGACGGAACAGTGACGACTGTGGGGAATAATCGATATGGCCAATGCAATGTAAGTGGATGGAGTGCTATGGTGGAGTTGGCGGCAGGTTATCTTCATACTGTTGGTTTGAAATCGGATGGCAAAGTGATGGCAGTGGGTAATAATAAACTTGGTCAATGCGATGTAGGCAGCTGGAAAGATATTATGGCAATAGCGGCTGGTACGAATCATACAATCGGACTTAAATCAGACGGTACCGTGGTGGCAGTCGGCTGGAATGAGTATGGTCAATGTAATGTAAGCGATTGGCGTGATATTGTAGCGATAGCGGCGGGTTGTGCGCATACGGTCGGTCTGAAATTAGATGGCACGGTGGTAGCAGTAGGTGATAATACATACGGTCAATGCGATGTAGGTAGCTGGCGTAACATCCGATTGCCTAGCAAATAGTTAATTCACAACAAATCACTAGTAATATTATTCTATTTTAGGAGTAATTATGGAATAGGATATGTAGATAAGAACCCCTTTTTAAAAGAGGTTCTTATTCTTTTTCCATAAAATGAGTGTCTAAATGGAATTTTGGAACAAACTTTATTTCAAAGCTACAGTAGAAAGTATAAATTACAAATAAAGCATAGGAGAGCTGAAGAAATGCTTAAAAAGTTTTTGCTTTCTTTACCGGATGTTTTACTTGTATGCATTGTTATCTACATAACATACACAACTACTTTTAGTTTTGTACAGATGTTAGTAATTTCAATTGCAATCGGAATTATTGGTGGTCTTGTTATAAAAATTTGTAAGGATGTATTCACGTATATAAGGTGGACAATTAAACAGAAGAAATCTTGAATATGTTGTATTTCTATTAGGAGGAGAGGAAATGAATAAGAAAAAGAGTAGAGTGAAAAATGAAATCGCACTTTGGACATTGACAGCGGTTGTTCTCATCATTGTATGGTACTTTTTTCAAAGATAAAAATGCATCGTACTTAAAAGGTACGATGCATTTTTATTATTTTTTTTGCCAATTTTCTTTTATAAAGTCTTCACGGCCAGATTCTTTTTGCTCAGTAGCATATTTCTCCGGATTTTTTTTATAAAAATGTTGATGGTATTCTTCAGCCTCATAAAAAGGTGCAGCCGGGCGAATTTCAGTTACGATTGGCTCTTTAAACATACCGCTTTCTGCAAGAGCTTGTTTTGATTTTTCAGCAAGCTCTTTTTGCGTTTCATTATGATAAAAAATAGCAGTGCGATAAGAGGGACCGCGGTCAAAGAATTGTCCGCCATCATCAGTTGGATCGATTTGTGGCCAATATAAATCTAGTAATTTTTCATATGGAAAAATAGAAGGATCGAATGTAATTTGTACAACTTCTAAATGACCAGATGTACCAGCTTTTACTTGTTCATATGTTGGGTTTTCTACATGACCACCTGCATAGCCAGAAAGTACTTTATGAATACCAGGAAGTTTATCAAATGGCTTTACCATGCACCAAAAGCAACCGCCTGCGAAGGTTGCGAGTTCGTATGTTTTTTCGGACATTGTTGTAATCCTCCTAAATATATATGTTTTATATAGTATTATACAATCTTTTTTATTACGCAATAAAAAAGATTTAGAAGTAAAGGAAAATTGAAATGTATTTCTTTATAAAGTCTTTAAAATTCCTTCAAAGTTTCTTTTTTTCTGAGTGTTATGATGTAAATCGAAGTGAAGATGTGAGGTGATAGGCAATGAATCCACGTATGAAAATTAATAGTTTACAACAAAAAATGAAAGAGAGACTAATATGAAAAAGGAATTTATACAAAGCGATTTAAGAAATATATTGATTGCGGCATGCTTACTATTAGGGTTAGTTATTTTTGGATATTTTTTAATAAATAATTACCCAGGTACAAATGAAAAAAAGAAGTTAACAGATGCAACATCTACTTCAGAATCAATTACATCTATTGCTAATTCAGATGCCAAAAAAAGGGTTACAAAAACTTTTAATATTACGGCGAAAGTAGCAAGTTTAGATTTGGGAGATGGGAAAAAGGTAGATGCATGGACCTTTGATGGAACATCACCGGGTACTCAAATTCGAGTTAAACAAGGTGAACGTATTGTTGTAAATTTGAAAAATGAATTGCCAGAACCAGTTACAATCCATTGGCACGGATTAGATGTTCCTGCGGCGGTAGACGGTGTTCCAGGTGTTACGCAAAATGCTATAAAACCCGGTGAAACATATACATACGCATTTAATGCTGATCAGGTGGGGACATATTGGTATCATTCACACCAAAAAAGTGCAATACAAACGGAGCGGGGACTATTTGGAACCATTGTTATTGAACCGAATAAACCAGCTGTAAAATATGAAAAGGATTATACAGTGGCGATCCATGAATGGAAAACAGGAGCCATAAAAACCCGTAAGCATAATGGCGAACAAGATAAAGATTGGGATAGCTACCCTAGCAATCATATTCGAAATGAAAAGGCGCAAACTTTAGAAGGCCCGTTAATGATGCCAAGTAATGATCAACTCAAAGATTTATCTGATGGAGATGATTACGATGTATTTACATTAAATGATACAAGTGAGGGACTACGATTGGATGCAAAACCAGGTGAAACAGTACGCCTTCGCTTAATTAATGCTGGGAATAATACGCATTTAATGACATTAGTTGGGGCGCCATTTCAAATTATCGCATTAGATGGTCGTGATATAAAAGGTGGGGACGAGCTAGATAAAGCAATTCTTCCGATGGGAGCTGCACAACGTTATGACCTTGTTTTTAAAATGCCGGAAACAACGAGTGTAAAACTTATTAATGTGGATCCATCTAAGAAAATGAATCGAATGTTAACGACGACTATTGGGAACGGTTCTTTGCCGAAAAAACCTATTGATATAAAGAGTTATCCATGGTTTGACTTTACGAAATATGGAGAAAAAGAAGTTGGCAAGTTTACGATAGATTCAAAGTTTACAAAGGTCTATGATATGGATTTGGCAGAAGGTGTGAAAGATGTAAATGGACAAGAAAAATGGGTGTATACGATTAATGGAAAGACATCACCTGACATTCCACCCATTAAAGTAGAGAAAGGAGATAAAGTTAAGATTCGCTTTAAAAATAAGGGAGAAGAAATTCATCCAATGCATTTGCATGGACATACATTCCAGGTTATTTCTAAAAATGGTAAACCAATGGAGGGAAGTCCGATTTACTTAGATACAGTTAATGTTTTTCCGGGAGAAGAATATGAAATTGCTTTAGAGGCAAATAATAGTGGACTATGGATGGTTCATTGTCATCATCTCGTTCATGCGGAAAAAGGAATGCATACGATGATGAATTATGAGGGGGTAACTACTCCATTTTCTACCGGAGATCACTCAGGTAATCATCCAGAATAATAATACGGAGGTTTTCATGCTTTATAGAATGATAGTATTTATTTTAACAAGTGTAAGTATATTTTTATTTTCTCATAGTAGTGTATTGGCTCATACAAGTGTTGTAGGAGCCACCCCTAAAGAGGGGGAGGTTCTTACAGAACAACCGGAACAGATTATTCTTGAATTTAGTGAAGCAGTTACAGGAAATGTAGTCAATATTGAACTGCTAGATCCAAGTGCAAAGAGAGTGCAAGTATCAAAGGTTGAAATATTAGATAACCCAACAAAAATAAAAGTGAAATTACCAAACTTAAATAATGGTACTTACACAGTAAGGTGGTCTATGATTTCTGCAGACGGACATCCGAGTGAGGGCGGCTATCCCTTTTCAATTGGAGAAGAAGTACAAACTAATGTAGTGGTAGAGGGAAATGCGAGTGGGAGTGGCTCAGTATTTTCAGATGTTATGATAGTAACACTACGCTATATTGTAGAGGGAATGATTTTAATTGGAGCAGGAGTAAAGTGGCTCGATATGTTTGTTAAACGTTATAGATTACCGTCCATATTGCAAAGAATGAAGAATATGAAAAAGATTTTCTTCTCTATACTTGTAGTAGGATTAATAACCGAATTAATAGTATATAAGTCAGTTATTCCGAAGGGAAGTTTACTTATTCATTCGCCATTTTCAGTTATTATTATGATTCAACTGCTATTATTAGTTCTTATGTCTTTGCAGCATATGGGGAACGAATGGTATGCGCTAGTTTGGGGATTTCTTGTTGCGAGTTTTTCTTTCACAGGTCATGTATGGATTACTAATCCAAATTGGGCAGCAGTTATAATTAGAATGGTCCATGTTATGAGTATTGCAGTGTGGCTAGGAGCACTTATTTATTTAGTTCTTGTTATAGCGTGGACAACATTATACAAAATTACATTTGATCAAAAGCGTTTCCGTAAACATTTTAGTAGTATTGCTGGTATTTCATTTATTCTAGCATTTCTTTCTGGGGAATTAATTGTGTTTCTACAGACAAGGAATTGGGTACTTTTTAATTTTAATTCAATATGGACGAACCTTTTAAATATAAAGATTCTTACTGTATGTATAATTACAATTGTAGCATGGAGACAAACGAAAACATGGGGTATCGATATTGGAACAGTTAATCGCCGTTTATTGCTCTTAGAAATTGTTCTAGCTATACTCGTATTATTAGCTGGTATTTGGATGAGTCAAGTTTCGTTTCCGGTGAATTCTGTAACAAGCTAAAATTATAATGTTCATAGGAGTTCTGTAATGTCAATCCGTATTAGATTGCTGTTGTCGTATGTTGCGATGGTAATTATTCCAATCGTTTTTTGCGGTATAGCAGTTATGTTAATTAGTGTTACTTTATTTGGTGATATTCGTATTGCAAAAGCAATCATTGGTCTTAATCAAAATAGTCATTCTCTCATTGATAAAGAGCAGGAGGGAGCTATTCGTACAAAAGAAGATGAAGATGATATTTTCAGTAGGTTGAAAATTCTTTCATCGTATGCTCCAGATAAATTGGAGGATATACATTTTTTAAAGGAAACTGATAAAGAATTAAACGATAATCAAGCAGGATTACTAATTCGAAAAAATGATGAGCTTACATATTCATCCCCATATTTTAAAATCTCTTCTTTTGATAAATACCTACCCGCATTTGAAACGGAAGGACAAAGAAAGGGAATGGATGTGAAAATAGAGGGTAATTCTTTTTACTATAAGCAATTTGATTACTACGATGAAGAGAAGGATAAGGTCAGTATTTTTGTATTTGAGTATGTAAATCCTTTAGAAGAAATGATTAGAGAATTTTTCCCGTATTTCGTATTCTCTTTAATACTTGGGTTAATTATTACGAATGGAATATTAACATATTTTATATCACGGAGTATTATTAAACCATTGCATTCATTAAAGCAGGCAACGGAAAGAATTCAAAAGGGTGATTTAGATTTTCAAGTAAAGCCACTTGCGAAAGATGAAATAGGTGAATTAAGTTTATCGTTTGAAGAGATGCGTGGCAGATTGAAGGAATCGGTCGAGTTGCAAATGCAATATGAAAAGAATCGTAAAGAGTTGCTTTCAAATATTTCTCATGATTTACGGACGCCAATAACGGCTATTAAAGGTTATGTACAAGGAATTAAAGAAGGTATCGCTCGAACTCCAGAACAATTAGATAAATATTTAACGATTATTTATCATAAAGTGTTTGATATGGATCAATTAATTGACGAGCTTTTTCTTTTTTCAAAACTTGATTTGAAAGAGGAACCATTTCAATTTGAAGAGGTTGAAATTAACCAATACTTATCTGATTGCATAGAAGAACTACAGCTTGAATTGCAAGATAAGGGAATTACAGTGAGATGGGATGCTCAAAAGGATACTTCTATTTTGGTAAAAGGTGATCGTGAAAAATTACGTCGTGTTATTACAAATATCATTTGGAATAGTGTGAAGTATATGGATAAAGAAGAAGGATATATAGGAATTCGCATGACTGAATCTATTGATTATGTAACGATTTACATAAAAGATAATGGGGTAGGAATAGAAGAGAAGGCGTTGCCTCATATATTTGAAAGGTTTTATCGTGCAGATCATTCTAGAAATTCTAAAACAGGTGGAAGCGGACTTGGTTTGTCAATTGCACATCAGATTATCACACAACATGGTGGTGATATTTGGGTAGAAAGCAAAAAAGGTAAAGGAACGACGTTGGCATTTACATTACAAAAAATCAATTAGAAAAAGGAGAGCATCTTGAAAAGAATTTTAATTATTGAAGATGAAGTTATTATAGCAGAGTTAGAAAAGGATTATTTAGAGGTTGCTGGGTATACAGTAGATATTGAGTACTCTGGCGAAAAAGGTTTACAAAGAGTTCTTCTGGAGGATTATGACTTGTTAATTTTAGACATAATGTTACCGGGAATAGATGGATATGAAATTTGTAAACAAGTTCGATTGGAAAAGGACATACCA
This sequence comes from Bacillus sp. AY18-3, assembly GCF_008042305.1. Classification (NCBI taxonomy): domain Bacteria; kingdom Bacillati; phylum Bacillota; class Bacilli; order Caryophanales; family Bacillaceae; genus Bacillus; species Bacillus sp. AY18-3. The sequence goes on from NZ_QKQR01000012.1 coordinate 59,755, forward strand.
ATACTTATGGTGTCCGCAAAACAAGAGGAAATCGATAAAATTAAAGGGTTAGGTTTTGGAGCAGATGATTATATTATAAAACCGTTTAGCCCGAGTGAAATGGTGGCACGTGTAAATGCTCATCTAGCTCGTTATGATCGTTTAACAGGAAAACGAGAACAAATAAAAGATGAAATTCGTATTCGAGGATTACTTATTGATAAATCGGCCCGACGTGTATTTGTAAATGGAACTGAAATCATGTTAACAGGAAAAGAATTTGATTTATTAACTTGTATGGCAGAACATCCAAATCAAGTATTTAGTAAAGATCGTCTCTTTGAAACTGTATGGGGGATGGATGTCATTGGTGATGCAGCAACGGTTGCTGTACATGTGAAAAATATTCGTCACAAAATTGAACTCGATCCATTTGATAAATCATATATCGAAACAATTTGGGGAGTAGGGTATCGTTTTACACAGTGAAAAAGGCCAGCAAAAATGCTGGCTTTTTTTGCGTAAGTAGATTAAGAAATTACAAACAAGATCCTCCGCTCACATCAATTAATTGTCCAGTAACCCAGCGGCTGTCTGGAGAAGCGAGAAATGCCGCGGTATCGGCAATATCTTCTACTTCACCTAAGCGATTAAAAGCGGAAATGGTAGTGGCATACTGTTTCATCATTGGATCGCTCAAGAGTTCTGCATTCATATCGGTTTTAATAAATCCAGGAAGTATTGCATTCACTGTTATTCCTCGTGCTCCGAGCTGTTTTGCTAGCGTGAAAGTCATCGTATTAATAGCGCCTTTCGTCATACTATATGCAACGAAATCAGGTAAAGAAATACGAGTGGCAGCGGATGAAATATTAATAATTCGGCTATTGTCACGTAAACGAGATAGAGCTTGTTGGATGATAAAGAATGGTGCTTTTGCATTAACAGAAACCATTCTATCAAAAAATTGTTCAGTCGTTTCTTCAATAAAAGCACCAGGACCAATTCCAGCGTTGTTTATTAAAATATCAAATTTAGTACTACCAGTTCTTTTTTGTAATTCGCTATCTAAAGAACTATAAAGGGTTTCTACACCATGTAAAGATTCAAGGTTTGCACCGATAGAAAAAGCTAATCCGCCATTTGATTGAATTTCATAAACAGTTTCTTCAGCATCTTCTTTTCGATTTCCGTAATGAATAGCAACTAATGCACCGTCGTTCGCTAAACGTTTTGCAATAGCACGTCCAATTCCTCGGCTTGCTCCTGTAACTAATGCCACTTTTCCTTTTAACATAGTTTTCTCATCTCCTCAAAAAATTTTTTATGTTATTAAGTTGTTTTTCTTTATGTAGTAATGCGAACATACTTAAGTAATATATGAGTATGTGTAAGAAGTTCATTCCGATTTTGTTTTGAGAAAAAATAAATAGACTTCCCTTGAATTAATTGAATTTTATTTTTTTTCGGAAAAACATGTTGACAATGAAAAGAACAACGTCCTATAATACGTTTAACAAATAAAAGTTAATTAATAATTTTTAAACTTTATATGTTACATATGCAAAGAAGAGGAAAGTAGATGGTTATGATCGTTTCAGAGAGCTGCTCCTAGGCTGTGAGAGTAGTAACAATCGAATCATTGAATATCACCTCGGAGCATCGCTTGCGAAAGGGAAACTGAGTAGAGGGCGACGGCATCGTCTCCGGTAAAAGGACGGGGGTCTAATTGGACCTACAAAGCTTATATTTCGCGAGAAGTATAAGGAAGCTGAGTGGTACCGCGAAACTCTCGCCTCAGCAATCAAAGCTACTAAATTGTAGTAGTTGATTGCTGAGGCGAGAGTTTTTATTTTAAAAAATAGAATACGACAATGCGTAGAAGAGGAGAGTAAATGAAGAAAATTGTTTCAGAGAGCTGCCCAGAAGCTGTGAGGGTGGTAACAATTTCATCATTGAAAATCACCTCGGAGTACTACTTTTGAAAACTAGTAAAAAGTAGCGGAGTTGTTTCCGATAGAAAAACAAAAGTCTAATTGGACTTGCAGAGCTTATATTTCGTGAGAAGTGTAAGGAAGCTGAGTGGTACCACGATTCCCTCGTCTCAGCAATGGATTGCTACAAGTATGTATGTAATCGATTGTTGAGACGAGTATATTTTTAAGGTTTATATACTGAATATTCTGTTAAAATAACTCATCTCAGCAATCGATATAGAAATAGATTGCAAAAATAGAGAGAAAAAAGAGGAGCGATGTGAGATGGGAAACCAGTATATTTATATGAATGGGGAATTTGTAGAAAAAGAAAAGGCAGTTGTTTCAGTATATGATCACGGTTTTTTATACGGAGATGGTGTATTTGAAGGGATTCGTAGTTACGGTGGAAATGTATTTTGTTTAAAAGAACATGTAAAACGATTATACGAATCGGCAAAATCTATTTTACTTACAATCCCACTGACAGTTAACGAAATGGAAGAAGCAGTTTTACAAACATTGCAAAAAAATGAATATGCTGATGCCTACATTCGATTAATTGTTTCAAGAGGAAAAGGTGACTTAGGGCTCGACCCTAGAAGTTGTGTGAAACCGAGCGTTATTATCATTGCAGAACAATTAAAGCTATTCCCACAGGAATTTTACGATAATGGACTAAGCGTTGTATCTGTTGCATCGAGACGTAATACGCCAGATGCATTAGATCCACGTATTAAGTCAATGAACTATTTAAATAACGTACTTGTGAAAATTGAAGCGGCACAAGCAGGAGTGTTAGAGGCCCTTATGTTAAATCAACAAGGATATGTTTGTGAAGGATCTGGAGACAATGTTTTCGTTGTGAAAGATGGAAAAGTGTTAACACCTCCTTCTTACTTAGGGGCGCTAGAAGGTATTACGAGAAATAGTGTTATCGAGCTATGTGAACGACTTAATATGCCATGTGAGGAAAGGCCATTTACTCGCCATGACGTATATGTAGCAGATGAAGTGTTTTTAACAGGAACGGCAGCAGAATTAATTCCAGTTGTAAAAGTTGATTCAAGAGAGATTGGAGATGGAAAACCAGGAAGTGTAACGAAACAATTGACAGAGGAATTTAAAAAGTTAACGAGAGAAAGAGGAGTACGTGTTCCAGGACTGGCGGAGAGCTTACTGTAGGTAGGGGAGAGGAGTTAATTAAAATGGAACAACATACAACACGTGAGAAATTACAGTGTGAAGATGTGACAGGTGCCGGACATGTTATTCAATGCTTGAAAAAAATAGGTGTAACGACTGTTTTCGGTTATCCAGGCGGAGCGATTTTGCCAGTGTACGACGCGTTATATGGAAGTGGTTTGAAGCACGTTTTAACTCGTCATGAACAAGCTGCCATTCATGCGGCAGAAGGATATGCGAGAGCTTCTGGAAAGGTCGGGGTAGTCTTTGCTACCTCTGGCCCAGGGGCGACAAATTTAGTTACGGGTTTAGCAGATGCTTATATGGATTCGATTCCTTTAGTTGTCATTACAGGGCAAGTTGCAAAACCTCTCATCGGAAAAGATGGATTTCAAGAAGCAGATGTTGTCGGGATTACAGTACCTGTTACGAAGCATAATTACCAAGTTCGTGATGTGAATCATTTATCACGTATTGTACAAGAAGCTTTTTACATCGCCGAAAGCGGGCGACCAGGACCAGTATTAATTGATATTCCAAAAGATGTTCAAAATGAAAATGTAACAAGTTTTTATAATGAAGTAATTGAGATTCCAGGGTACAAATTAGAGCCTATGCCAGACGGTAGGAAGCTTAGAGAGGTAGCTAAAGCAATTTCCGAAGCAAAACGTCCCCTTCTTTATATTGGAGGAGGGATCATTCATTCGGGTGGTTCTGATGAACTTATTCAGTTTGCGAGGGAAAATCGTATTCCTGTCGTTTCCACTTTAATGGGACTTGGTGCATATCCGCCGGGAGATTCGTTATTTTTAGGAATGCTCGGCATGCATGGAACGTACGCTGCAAATATGGCAGTAACAGAATGTGATTTATTACTTGCGTTAGGTGTTCGCTTTGATGATCGTGTAACAGGAAAATTAGAACTCTTTTCTCCGCATTCAAAAAAGGTACATATTGATATAGATCCTTCGGAGTTCCATAAAAATGTAACTGTGGAATATCCGATTGTTGGAGATGTGAAAAAAGCGTTACATATGTTGTTACATATGCCAATTCGTACACAAACAAATGAATGGCTTACGAAAATAGAGGAATGGAAAGCGGAATATCCTCTTTCCTACAATCAAAAAGAATGTGAGTTAAAACCACAGCATGTTATTAGTCTAGTAAGTGAATTAACGAATGGTGAAGCAATTGTTACGACAGAAGTAGGACAGCATCAAATGTGGGCTGCTCATTTTTATAAAGCGAAAAACCCACGGACGTTTCTAACATCTGGCGGACTAGGAACGATGGGATTTGGTTTCCCAGCGGCAGTTGGTGCTCAGCTTGCGAAAGAAGAAGAACTCGTCATTTGTATTGCGGGCGATGCTTCTTTTCAAATGAACATTCAAGAATTACAAACAATTGCTGAAAATAATATTCCTGTAAAAGTATTTATTATAAATAATAAATTTTTAGGGATGGTAAGGCAATGGCAAGAGATGTTTTATGAAAATCGTTTATCAGAGTCAAAAATCGGATCACCAGATTTTGTGAAAGTGGCAGAAGCTTATGGAGTGAAGGGATTAAGGGCGACAAATTCAACAGAGGCGAAACAAGTGATGTTAGAAGCATTTGCTCATGATGGTCCTGTCGTAGTTGATTTTTGTGTAGAAGAAGGTGAAAACGTATTTCCGATGGTTCCGCCAAACAAAGGGAATAACGAAATGATTATGAAGAGGTGGGAAGAATGAGTCATACTTTTTCACTCGTTATTCATAACGAGCCAAGCGTCTTATTACGTATAAGTGGGATTTTTGCTCGGCGTGGTTATTATATTTCTTCTTTACATTTAAACGAAAGAGATACTAGTGGCGTTTCTGAAATGAAACTCACAGCAGTTTGTACTGAAAATGAAGCGATATTACTTGTCGGTCAGTTGAAAAAATTAATTGATGTACTGCAAGTAAATAAATTATAAGGAGTGTATGGAATATGAAAACATATTATGAGAAAGATGCAAAATTAGAGTTATTACAAGGGAAAACAGTTGCGGTAATTGGTTATGGATCTCAAGGTCATGCGCAGGCGCAAAATTTACGTGATTCTGGTGTGGAAGTTGTAGTCGGTGTTCGACCTGGTAAGTCTTTTGAAGTAGCAAAAGCAAATGGGTTTGAAGTAATGTCTGTTTCAGAAGCGGTTCGAACCGCGCAAGTTGTACAAATGCTATTACCGGATGAACAGCAAGCACATGTGTATAGAGCAGAAGTAGAAGAGAATCTCCGTGAAGGACAAATGTTACTTTTCTCACATGGATTTAATATTCACTTCGGACAAATTAATCCGCCAAGTTACGTAGATGTAGCAATGGTCGCGCCAAAAAGTCCAGGTCATCTCGTTCGCCGTGTATTTCAAGAAGGAAATGGTGTTCCGGCATTAGTCGCTGTACATCAAGATGCAACAGGCACGGCATTAAGTGTAGCGCTTGCGTATGCAAAAGGTGTAGGTTGTACACGTGCAGGTGTAATTGAAACGACATTCCAAGAAGAAACAGAAACAGATTTGTTTGGTGAGCAAGCGGTACTTTGCGGCGGGGTAACTGCACTTGTGAAAGCTGGTTTTGAAACGTTAACAGAAGGCGGATATCGTCCTGAAATTGCATACTTTGAATGTTTGCATGAATTAAAGTTAATTGTTGATTTAATGTACGAAGGTGGTTTAACGAACATGCGCCATTCTATTTCAGATACGGCTGAGTTTGGAGATTATGTAACAGGATCGAGAATTGTTACAGATGAAACGAAGAAAGAAATGAAACGTGTTCTTACAGAAATTCAGCAAGGTGAATTCGCGAAGAAATGGATTTTAGAAAATCAAGCTGGGCGTCCAACGTATAATGCCATGAAAAAAGCAGAGAAAAATCATCAGTTAGAAAAAGTGGGGGCAGAGCTTCGTGAAATGATGAGCTGGATTCATGCACCGAAAGAATTAGTAAAGAAATAGAGAAAGAGATTGTAAGTGAAAAATACGTAAGAGGGGATTTGACAAGATGAGAAGTGACATGATTAAAAAAGGTTTTGATAAAGCACCGCACCGTAGTTTATTAAAAGCAACTGGTTTGAAAGATGAAGATTTTGATAAACCGTTTATAGCTATCTGTAATTCTTTTATTGAAATTATTCCAGGTCATAAGCACTTAAATGAGTTTGGAAAACTTGTTAAAGAAGCAGTGCGTGCAGCAGGTATGGTTCCATTTGAATTTAATACAATTGGAGTAGATGACGGTATTGCGATGGGGCATATCGGTATGCGTTATTCGCTTCCGAGTCGTGAAATCATTGCAGATTCAGTAGAAACGGTTGTAAATGCACATTGGTTTGATGGCATGATTTGTATTCCAAACTGTGACAAAATTACCCCTGGTATGATGATGGCTGCACTTCGTATTAACATTCCAACTGTTTTTGTTTCAGGTGGACCGATGGCAGCTGGGATGACTTCTAAAGGGGAGGTTGTCGATTTAAGTTCTGTTTTCGAAGGAGTAGGAGCTTATCAATCTGGGAAAATTTCAGAAGAAGAATTAAAGGATATTGAAGATCATGGCTGTCCATCTTGTGGGTCTTGTTCTGGTATGTTTACAGCGAACTCTATGAACTGTTTATGTGAAGTATTAGGTTTAGCTCTTCCTGGTAACGGAAGTATTTTAGCTATTGATCCAAGACGTGAAGAATTAATTAAACAAGCAGCAGAGAAATTAAAGATTTTAATTGAAAGAGATATTAAACCGAGAGACATTGTAACGGAAGAAGCAATTGATGATGCGTTCGCGCTTGATATGGCGATGGGCGGTTCAACAAATACAGTGTTGCACACATTGGCGCTCGCACAAGAAGCGGGTTTAGATTACGATATGAACCGCATTGATGCCGTTTCAAGACGTGTACCACATTTATGTAAAGTAAGTCCTGCCTCCAATTGGCATATGGAGGATATTGATCGAGCAGGCGGAATTAGTGCAATTTTGAAAGAGATGAGCCGAAAAGAAGGGGTGCTTCATTTAGACCGTATTACTGCTACTGGGCAAACATTAAGAGAAAACATTGCTCATGCAGAGATTAAAGATAGGGAAGTTATTCATTCTCTCGAAAACCCTCATAGTGAAGAAGGGGGATTACGTATATTAAAAGGAAACCTTGCGAAAGATGGGGCAGTTATTAAAAGTGGGGCAACAGAAGTAAAACGATTTGAAGGACCTTGCGTTATTTTTAATTCACAAGATGAGGCACTTGCGGGCATTATGCTTGGAAAGGTTAAGAAAGGCGATGTAGTTGTTATTCGCTATGAAGGACCAAGAGGCGGTCCTGGTATGCCGGAAATGTTAGCACCAACGTCAGCGATTGCTGGTATGGGATTAGGTGCAGATGTTGCGCTATTAACGGATGGACGTTTTTCTGGAGCTTCACGTGGTATTTCGGTAGGGCATATTTCGCCAGAAGCAGCTGCGGGGGGAACGATTGCACTTCTCAAGCAAGGGGATATCGTTTGTATTGATGTTGAGGAAAGATTGTTAGAAGTAAGAGTTAGTGATGAAGAATTAGATAAGCGTAAAAAAGAATGGAAACGACCAGAACCGAAAGTGAAAACTGGCTGGCTTGGACGTTATGCGCAGATGGTAACATCGGCGAATACAGGTGCAGTTCTAAAAATCCCGGATTTTGATTGAGCCAATTTAAAAGAGATAAGGATGATATGAAATGGTGCAAAAGGTAAAGGAGAGAGTGAAAATTGAAGATATCTTAATGGCACATAATTGCATGAAAGATATCGTTATTAAAACACCGTTACAACGTGATACAGTTCTATCTGAGAAATATGATTGTGACGTTTATGTAAAACGAGAAGACCTACAATTGATTCGCTCTTTCAAAATTCGTGGTGCGTACAATTTAATTCAAAGTTTATCAAAAGAACAATTACAAAACGGTGTTGTTTGTGCAAGTGCTGGTAATCATGCGCAAGGAGTTGCTTATACGTGTAATTTATTGAAGATTCCGTCGAAAATCTTCATGCCAACAACGACACCTAAACAAAAAGTATCGCAAGTACAATTTTTCGGTAGTGATTTTGCAGAAATTGTATTAGTTGGTGATACATTTGATAGTTCTTTCCAAGAAGCACAGCGCTATTGTGAAGAAAATAGAATGACGTTTGTTCATCCGTTTGATGATCCGCATGTAGTTGCTGGTCAAGGAACAGTGGCAGTTGAAATTATGCATGATATGGAGAAACCAGTGGATTATATCTTTACAGCAATTGGAGGCGGTGGGTTAGCATCAGGTGTTGGTACATATGTAAAAGGTGTTAGTCCTGCTACAAAGGTCATTGGCGTAGAGCCAATGGGAGCTGCATCTATGAAAGAGGCTTTTCTTCAAAACGAAAATGTCGCGTTAGAGAAAATAGATAGTTTTGTTGATGGGGCAGCTGTCAAAAAGGTAGGAAAGTTAACATTTGAAACTTGTAAAGATGTAATTGATGATATTGTTTTAGTACCAGAAGGAAAGGTTTGTACGACGATTTTAGAACTGTATAAGAAAAATGCAATTGTAGCTGAACCGGCTGGTGCACTATCTATTGCAGCGCTTGATTTATATAGAGATGAAATAAAAGGTAAAACAGTTGTATGTACGCTAAGTGGTGGAAATAATGATATTGATAGAATGCAAGAAATGAAAGAACGTTCGCTCATTTACGAAGGGTTAAAGCATTATTTTATCATTGAATTCCCGCAGCGTTCAGGTGCGCTAAGAGAGTTTCTTGATAAGGGATTAGGGCCAGAAGATGATATTACTCGTTTTGAATACATTAAGAAACATAATAAAGAAAATGGCCCAGCACTAGTCGGAGTAGAGTTGAAACATAAAGAAGATTATGAGCAATTAATTACTCGTTTTAAAGAAAATAATATTCAATTTATGGAGCTTAATAAAAATCCTATTTTGTTTGATTTGCTTATTTAATAGAAGGAAAGAGTTAGCATCCAAATAAAAAAGATAGATGCAAACAGCGGAAATGCTGCTTGTATCTATCTTTTTATAATTACACTATATACTTTCCATATTCAAGTAGGATAAAGCTAGTTAACCAAAAGAGTATCGCAATGCGAATGATTACATACATAGTAAATTCAAAGGTAGTAAGTTTTCGTTCACGTTTTATTTTTTTTTAGAAGTTTAACAGAAAAAAATGAACATAAAAGTAGAACGGCTATAGATATTTTATAAATATTCTCTAACAAACTTACATTTTCTAATAAGTCTTTCAGCATGTTCATCACCTATTCTGTAAAGTATGTTACAGAGAAATAAATCTTGCGCTGTCTAGTTTCGTTTGTTTTTTATGTTCCCTGTATCATCAATTTCTACATCAGTTGAAATCGTTTGTAAATATTGTAGAGCTTTTTTCTTTTCTTCCTCATTTACAGGGGAAACTTGGTTGTTGCGAATGATGTAAGGATTGAATGACATTTGGACATCCTTTCCTTTAAAAGTTAAAGTTAATACGCCAGTTTCGGCGCTTTTCCCGCTTACATAACTTGGGAATAAAAAGTTACCTAATGAATAAGCGATAGGAACGTTATTATAATACTCAAATCCTTGTAACCAATGCGGGTGACTCCCGACAATCGCGTCAGCTCCTGCTTCAACCATTTTAGGTACATATTGTTTTTGGTATTCTACCGGACGATTTGATTTTTCAACGCCCCAATGCATATAGATGATTAAATAGTCTGCATCTTTCTTTTGCTCTTTAATTGTTTTTGTTACAAGATTTAAATCATATCCGTTCGCAACGCCAGGTTTATTGTCACCAGCTACCCAATTCGTATCAGGCATAAATCGAACGAAGGAAAGAAATTTGAACTTTTTCCCTTTTACAGTCATTTCTCGTGCAGTATATGCATCCTTTGCATTCTTTCCGGCTCCAATGTAAGGGAACTTTAATTTTTCAACGTGAGAAATCGTGTCTAATAATCCATCTTGCCCATAATCAAGTGTATGGTTATTCCCAATATTTACGATGTCATATCCCGTGTTTTTAATAGCTTTTAGTGTAGATGGATCACTTTTAATCCAAAACAGTTGTCCAGGAGCTTTCTTTTCTCTCGTTGTAAATGCTGACTCTAAATTAACGAAAGAAATATCAGCTTTTGTTATTTCTTCTTTTACATGTTGGAATGGATAATCAGCCCCGTTTTTTTCGATTACAGGACGTAATTGCCAATCGAACATTGTATCACCAGAGAAGGTGAGTGTGATTTCCTTGTCTTCTATTTTCTTTTCACTTGTTGAAGCTGTTTTACTAGATTTGTTTTGCAAATCGGGTTTGTCTTTTGCTTTTGAAATAAAAGAGTAGTTAACTAATAAAACAATTGGTGTAATGCAAAAGGCTATTAACAGAAATCGTTTTAGTAAAGTTTTCATAAATACCTTCCCTTTTGAGTTTATACCGCAATTTGTGGGCAATAAAACTCGCGCTAGTTAAAGTTTCACTTTATGTATAACTACAAATGCAGTTTATGTAGTGAAAACATTTGTTAATATTCTCAATATTAAGTTAACATATAGATAACCTGTAAATCAATGTATAAACCAAAATATAGAAATAAAGAATTCGAAGGGTGAAGAACGAGAGATGGTTATATTAGGAGCAGTTGTAAATGGGATTTGTATTATATTTGGTACTTTACTAGGAAAATTATTTAGTAGAATTCCAGAAAGTATGAAGGGAACAATTATGCATGCAATCGGTTTAGCAGTTACTGTGCTTGGACTTCAAATGGCATTGAAAAGTGAAAATTTTCTTGTTGTCATTTTAAGTTTAGTTATTGGTACCGTCATCGGGGAATGGCTACAACTAGAGGAAAAGTTAAAGCTGTTAGGAGATTGGCTAGAAAATAAAGTTGGATCGAAAGGGAAAGGGAGCATATCAGAAGGGTTTGTAACAGCTACTTTAATTTTTGCAATTGGTGCGATGGGCATACTTGGTGCACTCGACAGTGGGATTCGCGGAAATCATGATATTTTATTTACAAAGGCGATTATCGATGGGTTTATTTCTATTATATTAACGACAACTTTAGGAATTGGCGTAGTATTTTCGGCGATTCCAGTTATTTTATATGAAGGAGGGATTGCGGTTTTTGCAACACAAATTAATAGTTTGGTCCCGAAAGAATTAATGAATCAATTTATAGTGGAAATGACAGCTACAGGTGGTATTATGATAGCCGCTATTGGATTGAACTTACTTGGTATTATTAAAATTAAAGTGGCAAATTTACTGCCAGGTATATTGGTAGTTGGAATAATTGTTTCACTTATTTACGGTTACGGTTTAATAGTAAAGTAGTAGGGGATGGATATATATATGGAGGAATTTCAATATACAAAACGTGTGCATAACATATTGAAGATTGCAGCAGAAGAGGCGGAAAATAATATTATTCAATCAATTCATCTGTTTATCGGAATGAGTAAAGAAGGCACTGGAGTTTGTAGCGAGTTGTATATGTATTTGTTTCGTAACTTGGGTACGGATTTTTTAGAAAAATTTTCAATACGAAAACAATACGATTCACCGTATCAAGAGTATAAAAAAATAGGACAATATAAGGTATCTTATAAGGTGCTAGAAATTTTACAAATAGCGAAGAAACGTATGGAACGTTTCCAGCAAGTAATAATAAATGAAGGGCATGTTATATATGCGCTATTCCGCACGGATACGTTTATTGGAAATGCACAAATACAAAAAGATATATTACGTATTATAGCTGAGCCAAGAGATTTAGCGGTCGATCTAAAATATTTTGTTCCTACTTATAATCATTTAATTTGTACTGTTAGAAAGGCTAGCCCTTCTGATTTTGAAAAATTAGCAAGTTTTGTTAATGAGGAATTTGGTGAACGTTGGTTACATTCAATAGAGTATGGATTTCGTACATATAAAGAAAATTTACCTATTTATATAGCAGAACAAGAAGAAGTGATAGTGGGTTTCGCTTGTTATGATGTAGTGAGAGGAAAGAAGGGATTGTTTGGTCCAATGGGCACAGCGAAACAAAATCGCGTGAAAGGTGTAGGTAAGGAATTGTTACATCGTTGTTTACATAGTATGAAGCAAGAAGGATATGAATACGCAATTATTGGACAAGCAGGTCCGATTGAGTTTTATGAGCGAAATTGTGATGCGCGTTTAATACCGTTAGAGAATAAGTAACCAACTCCATATATGGGAGTTGGTTTTTTTATGAAAATAATGTAGAGATGTAGTGATTTTTACTAGAAAATAGCGGGTTTTGTAGTAAATCTTACAAATAAAGCAAATTACTAAACTTTTTACAAGAAAGGGTGTAGAATGGGTATCTAAAGAAAGAAGGTGTGAAAATGGCCAGCTGGAAACGAAATTTAATGATTTGTTGGCTAGGTTGTTTTACCACTGCAGCCGGTATGAGTTTAGTAATTCCTTTTTTATCTTTTTATATTGAGGAATTAGGAGTAACTGGCACTTCTAGTATTGCACAGTGGTCGGGACTTGCATTTGGTATAACATTTTTAATGGGTGCGATCGTATCACCAATATGGGGAAAGCTTGGTGATATACATGGACGGAAATTGATGCTGATTCGTGCGAGCCTTGGTATGGCGATTATTATGACGCTTATGGGGTTTGTAACGGATGTGTATCAACTAGTCGCACTAAGGTTTTTGATGGGAGCAGTATCTGGTTTCCTTTCAACGGCGATGACATTTATTGCAGCAGAAACTCCGAAAGAGCATTCAGGTTGGGCAATTTCCACAATTTCAACTGGGGGCGTGAGCGGTTCTTTACTTGGCCCGTTACTTGGAGGATACTTGTCTGAGTTAATTGGAATGCGCCATGTTTTTCTTGTTACAGGAGCTTTTTTATTCCTTTCTTTTCTCATCGTTTTTTTCTTCCTACATGAAGAGAATCACTTCGCTCAAGCAAAAAAAGTACAACCGAAAAAAGTATGGACAATGGTTCCAGCAAAGCATTTAATTATTAGTTTGTTTGTAACAACATTTATTATTCAACTTGCGAACATGTCAATTCAACCTATTATTACATTGTATGTAAAGAATTTAGAAGGCCCAGGAACAGCTCATATTGAAATGGTTGCAGGCGCAGTCATGTCTGCGACAGGTTTAGCTATTATTATGGCAGCTCCTAAGTTAGGGAGATTATCAGATCGTATTGGACCTCAAAAAACGTTAGTTGTGGCATTATTTGCGGCAGGAATTATTTTTATTCCGCAAGCATTTGTAACCTCAGCTTGGCAACTATTAATTCTTCGCTTTTTATTAGGTATCGCACAAGCAGGACTATTACCTTCCGTACAAACTCTACTAAAACAACATACACCAACCCATGTAACGGGAAGAATATTTGGGTATAATCAATCGTTTCAGTTTTTAGGAAATATGATTGGACCAGTACTTGGTGGACAAATTGCAGCTCATGCAGGCTTCCAATATGTTTTCTTCTCTACTTCATCACTATTATTTATTGCGTGCATTTGGGTTTATTTTCACAATAAGAACGAAGAGGTATCAGAGAAACGACATTTGGAAGTTAGTTAACTAAGTGAATGAAAAAGAAAAGGATGAAGCAATGATTGCTTCATCCTTTTCTTTAAAATTGGAGACAAAGATAGCTTAATGTACCAAGCTCGTAACTGCGGTGAATGACTTCACCGTTATTTTCACCGCTTCCCATAGCGATAAATAAAGGAACAAAATGCTCTGCTCTTGGTACTGCTAATTGTGCATGAGGGGCATTGTTCTCCCAATTAAATAATGCATCTTTATCAGTAGTCTGCATATGTTTAATAATCCAATCATCAAATTCAATTGCCCATTGTTCGGGTGTAGTTTGATTCCATTTTAAAGCTCGTAAGTTATGAACGGTAACACCGCTCCCGATTACTAAAATATCTTCTTGTCCAAGTCCTTTTAGTGCTTCGCCAATCTTAAATTGCTCTTTTGCAGCAAGGAATGGATTGACTGATATTTGGACAACAGGAATATTTGCTTCTGGATACATGCGATGCAGAAGAGTCCATGAGCCATGATCTAAACCTCTCGTCATATTATGATGGACTGGAATACCTTTGTTTTTAAATTTTGTTTCTAACATAGATGCAATGTTAGAAGAGCCTTTCGCACGATATTTGATTTCGTATAACTCAGGAGGAAAACCTCCAAAATCATAAATTGTTTCATATTCGTTATCTGATGAAGAAATCGTTAATACTTCGCTTTCCCAGTGAGCGGTGAAAATAACAATTGCTTTCGGTTTGTATGTTTCGCCAAGAGTTTTTAAAAACCTTGTATAGTCTGTATCTTGAATAGCAAGCATCGGTGATCCGTGTGCTAAAAATAATGATGGCATCATAATAGAAACCTCCCCAAAATATAATAGTTACTTTATGTAAGTAACTATATAATTTTATTTTCTGTTCGTCAATATATTAGTTTAAGAGCTAATTGGAAAAGTGGGTCATTTGTCATAATGAAGGCAATTGCATATAATACATAATAAGAATAATGAATGGATATTCATTTTTTGATATACATAATAGAGTTGGGGGCTGACGAAATGAACGTACAGGAAAGTTTCGTTACGGCATTGGATGGATCGGAAATTTATTTACGTAAGTGGCTACCAGAAAGAGATCCGCGAGGGATTATTCAAATTGCACATGGTATGACAGAACATGCAGGTGTTTATACAGACTTTATTGCTGCCTTATTAGAAGCGGGGTATGGTGTTTATGCGCATGATCATAAAGGTCATGGGAAAACAGTGAAAAGAGAAGAAGATTATGGTCATTTTGAACCAAATGTAGGTTGGAGTGAGGCTGTTTCTGATGTTATCTTTGTATCAGAAACGATAAGAAAAGAGCAGACATGCCCGTTGTTTTTACTTGGACATAGTATGGGTTCTTTTTTATCAAGACGTGCTGTACAACTTAAAGGTGGATTATATGATGGATTCCTTATTTCAGGAACTGGTGGGAACCCGGGATTCTTAGGAGTCATTGGTCATAAAGTAGCGACAATCGAGATGAAACTACGCGGGGCAAAAACGAAAAGTCCGATGCTAAACTTTTTATCTTTCGGAAATTTCAACTCACACTTTAAGCCAAATCGTACGAAATTTGATTGGTTATCTTCAGATAATAATCAAGTTGATAAATATATTGCGGATCCTTTATGTGGATTTATTTGTACAACAAGCTTTTATCGTGAATTATTTTCTGGGGTATTAGAAGTAAATAAACTAGAAGAGTTTAAGAAAACACCGAAAAATCTTCCAATACATATTTTTTCAGGAGATCGTGATCCTGTTGGGGATATGGGGAAAGGTGTAAAAGAAGTATATGAAAATTATAAAAAATGTGGCGTGAAAGATGTAACGCTGCGCTTATATGAAAATGGAAGACATGAAATGTTCCACGAAGTAAATAGAGATGAAGTATTTCAAGATTTGATTTCTTGGTTAGATGGGCATATTGTATGAGAAGAAACCTCACTTTTTTCAAGTGAGGTTTCTTTGAGGAAATGGAGGAATAGTTATGAGTGAATTTGTAAATAAAGAGTATATAGAAATAGATTTTCAAGATGTTTTGATTAAAGAAGAGGAATTGAAAAATTGTACGTTCATAAAATGCTGTTTTAGAGGGGTGGATGCAACGGAAGTTTCTACTGAAAATTGTAATTTCATAGAATGTGATTTTACCGGTGCTCTATTTAACGCTTCTATCCATCAAGGAACTACATTTGCAAATTGTAAGTTTGTTGGTGTGAATTTATTCGTATCGAAGTTTGAAGAATGTAAAATGACTGGCTCTGATTTTGAAGAAGCGAATTTAGACGGAATAACTATCATATCGGGTGATTGGTCATATACGAATTTAAGGTTCGCGAACTTAAGTAAACAAATGTTAAAGGGTATACGTTTAATTGAAGCTGACCTATATGAATGTAATTTAGAAAAAGCAGATTTACGTGAAGCCGATTTAACAGGTGTACAACTAGGTAAGGCGAAACTTAGCGGTGCAAATTTAAAAGGGGCGATAGTTGATAGAATTGATTTTACAAGTTTTGATTTGAAAAATGTGAAATTAGATATAGCGCAGGCAGTTGCAGTAGCAAGATGTTATGGGGCTAAGGTGAACTAAATTGTTTGTAAAACCGTTCAAATTGTTGAACGGTTTTACAAATCATAATAGTAGTATAATAGTGAATGAGGTGTTAATAATATGGAAGATAAAACATTAGGTATACTACTAGATGTTGTTGGGGAATTATTTTCAGATGAAATATCAATCGCCGTTTCGAATACGAAAGAATATATTTACTATCGGCCAAGTAAACGAATTGATTTAAAGATTAGCGCCGGGAATCCTATTAAGGAAGGAACGATTGCACATAAAGCGATGGTAACGAAGCAAAAAGCCTCTGAGTTTATTAACCGAGATGTTTTCGGTATTCCTTATCATGGAATGGCCGTACCATTTTCAAATAATGGAAAGATTGAAGGTTGCGTGACGGCAATTTATCCCGCTTTAACGGATGGTAAGTCAGTCGTTACTTTAAAAACAACAGACGGATGGGTTCCAGTTCCTTTTGCAAAGGTCATGTATTTAGAGGCTAAAGATAAAAAGACATATGTGAATTCAGAAGAGTTAACAGGAACGCATAAATACTCTCTACAAGAATTCGAATACTTGCTTCCGAAAGATTCGTTTATTAGATGCCACCGTTCCTTTATTGTAAATGTTAATCATATTAAAGCAATTTATCCTGATACCCATTCTACTTTTTTACTTTCTATGGATAACGGAGAGAGGGTACCAGTAAGTCAATCATATGCCAGTTATTTTCGTAAGCTTCTAGGATTCTAAAATTTTCTGCTTTAGAACCTAGATTCGCTGTTTTGTCTGAATTTTCGGCATTGTGTAAGGAAATCCCTATTTTGATGGTGTTAATGTGTAAAATAATTATGAATATTCATTGGGAGAGGGATTACATATGGAGAATAATTTAGATAGAATTAGGGATCAACGATTAAAAGATCGAGTAGTTACACCTGAAGAAGCAGCTTCATGGATTGAAAGTGGAATGACTTTAGGATTAAGTGGATTTACACGTGCTGGTGATGTAAAAGCAGTCCCATTTGCACTTGTAAACCGAGTTAAGAATGATAAATCTTTTAAAGTAAATGTTTATACAGGGGCTTCCTTAGGTTCGGATGTAGATAAATTATTTGCTGAGGCAGGAATTTTAGGGAAAAGATTGCCTTTCCAAGCAGATGCAACTATGCGAAAAGGAATTAATAACGGGGACTTTTTATTTGTGGATCAGCACTTATCTCATACAGCAGAGTTACTTCGTGCTGACGTTATGGATATAGATTTCGCTATATTGGAAGCGGTTGCGATTACTGAAGATGGAATGATTATTCCAACCACTTCAATTGGAAATTCCTTAGCATTCTCCTTAAATGCTAAGTCCATTATTATTGAAATGAATATGGCTCAATCTACGCAATTAGAGGGGCTGCATGATTTATATGAACCAGGTAAACAAGGGGAAAGACTCCCTATTCCGCTCGTAAAAACGGATGATCGAATTGGAACAATCGGTATCCCAATTGATGCTGAAAAAGTGAAGGGAATTGTGTTTACGAATCAACTGGATTCGCCATCGACAATTGTTCCTCCAGATGAAGAAACTGTTATTATGGCACAGCATTTAATAGAGTTCCTTCGAGAAGAGGTTAAAGTAGGCCGATTAACAAATCGTTTAGCACCGTTACAATCGGGAATTGGTTCAGTTGCTAATGCAGTATTGCACGGCATGCTAGATTCGGAGTTTGAAGATTTAGAAGTATATTCTGAAGTTTTACAAGATGCGGTCTTTAATCTAATGGATGCTGGGAAAGTCAATTTTGCTTCCTGCTGCTCCATCACGCTTTCTGAAGAGAAAATGCAACAAGTATTTTCTAACTTTGAAAAATATCGTGATAAATTAATGATGCGCCCACAAGAGATTTCTAATCATCCTGAAATCATTCGTCGCCTTGGGTTAATCTCAATTAATACTGCTTTAGAATTAGATATATATGGAAATGTTAACTCTACTCACGTTTTAGGTACGAAAATGATGAATGGTATTGGTGGTTCTGGTGATTTTGCAAGAAATGCACGTCTAGCTATCTTTGTTACGAAATCGATTGCGAAAGGCGGTAACATTTCAAGTATCGTTCCTTTCGTATCTCATGTAGACCATACGGAACATGATGTAGATGTTATCGTCACTGAACAAGGGTATGTTGATCTAAGAGGACTGGCGCCAAGAGAAAGAGTGGAATTAATTATAGAGAATTGCGCACATCCAATGTATTGTGATCAGCTAAGAGCTTATTACGAAGAAGCTAAAATGAGAGGTGGACAAACCCCTCATGTTTTAGAAAAAGCTTTTTCTTGGCATACGAATTATGCTAAAAATGGAACAATGCTTGAAGCAGTAGTAGAAACTGTTTAGAAGTGTAAAAATGATTCTTAATATAATATGCCATAAAGGTTAAAAGAAAAAGAACGCCAATTTTCAGGAATGGCGTTTTTTTCTTTTAAAAAATTGTTACCTATTATGAAGAATTATAAAAGTAAGCTCTTATTTACGGAAATAAGAGGTTTTTTAAATTACTTTTCGAATCATTTTAAGAGTTTATATATCGAAGGGGAGGAGAAAGGATCATGAAGATAAGAAAAGCGTTATTAAGCGAAGCAGATGAACTTAGTGAACTCGCACTATATTCAAAAGCAACGTGGAACTATAGTGAAGAATTCATACATGCTTGTAAGGAGGATTTAACAATTACCGATGAGTACATAAAAAAGAATTTTGTATATGTTTTAGAAAACGATAATACAAAGATTGGGTTTTTCTCATTTTTATGTAACGATAAGGCTCTCGATTTCTTATACATTCATCCTCGTTACAAAGGAAAAGGGTACGGGAAAATACTTTGGGAGTATGTATTAGAAAAAGCAAATGAGCTAGGAATAAAAAGTTTTACAATTGATAGTGATCCGAATGCAAAAGGGTTTTACTTGAAGATGGGAGCAAAGTTAATAGGAGAGACACCATCAACGGTTTTTGAGGATCGTTTACTGCCTCTTTTGCAACATGATGTGTAAAACAATTAATAGTAGGAGAAGATTAGAATGGATGATGTAAAGATAAAAAGGATATATGAAGCACTAGTAAAATCATGGTCGATTGAAACAAGTTCAAAGTGGACTATTAAGAATCCGGCAAAGGGACAGTGTGGTGTAACGGCTTTAGTCGTTCAAGATATATACGGAGGAAAAATCAAAAAGACAAAAGTAGGGGAGGTGTGGCATTTTTATAACTGTATAGTTGGACAGAGGTTTGATTTTACAGAGACTCAGTTCAATGGAAGATTGAATTATTTGGATGTGGAATCAAATCGAGAAGAAGCATTTGCAGATACAAATGAAAAACAATATAGCATTTTGAAGGAAAAGATAATGAAAGAATTCAAATTATCTTTTGACTCTTAATCTTTAATAAGTTACTATAATGGTGGTAACTTATTAAAGGGAACTTCATAGAGTTGAAAGGGGAAATACTTTTGAAAACAACTTATGTAAACGCTACAATCGTAACGATGAATGAACAAAATGAAGTGATAGAAAATGGATATATCATTGTAGAAAATGATCAAATTATAGATGTAAAGAGCGGAGAATTCGCTAATGATTTTGAAGTAGATGAAGTAATTGATATGAAAGGAAAGTGGGTTTTACCAGGGCTTGTAAATACACATACACATGTTGTAATGAGTCTCTTAAGAGGTATTGGCGATGATATGTTATTACAGCCATGGCTTGAGACGAGAATTTGGCCACTTGAAAGTCAGTTTACGCCAGAGCTTGCGGTCGCTAGCACGGAATTAGGATTACTTGAAATGGTGAAAAGTGGTACAACATCATTCTCTGATATGTTTAATCCAATTGGAGTAGATCAAGATGCAATTATGGAAACGGTATCAAAGAGTGGAATTCGAGCTGCAGTTTCAAGAACTTTATTTAGCTTCGGAACGAAAGACGATGAAAAGAAAGCAATTGAAGAAGCTGAAAAATATGTGAAGCGTTACTATAATGAAAGTGGTATGTTAACTACAATGGTTGCACCGCATAGTCCATATACATGTTCCACAGAACTGTTAGAAGAATGCGCACGAATTGCAGTAGAAAATCAAACGATGGTTCATATTCATCTTTCGGAAACAGAGCGTGAAGTACGTGATATTGAAGCACAGTACGGAAAACGTCCAGTAGAATATGCAGCAAGTTGCGGGTTGTTTAAACGCCCAACAGTTATTGCACACGGTGTAGTATTAAATGAAAATGAACGTGCATTTTTAGCAGAACATGATGTTCGAGTAGCTCATAACCCGAATAGTAATTTAAAACTAGGATCTGGTATAGCGAATGTAAAAGCAATGTTAGAAGCAGGAATGAAAGTAGGAATTGCAACAGATAGTGTGGCATCTAACAACAATTTAGATATGTTTGAAGAAATGCGTATAGCAACATTATTACAAAAAGGCATTCATCAAGATGCAACAGCACTACCAGTTGAAACAGCTCTTACACTTGCGACTAAAGGAGCTGCTGAAGTAATCGGCATGAAACAAACAGGATCACTTGAGGTCGGAAAGTGTGCCGATTTTATCACAATTGATCCATCTAATAAGCCGCATTTACAACCAGCAGATGAAGTGTTATCGCACCTTGTATATGCTGCTAGTGGAAAAGATATAAGCGATGTAATTATTAACGGAAAACGTGTCGTTTGGAATGGCGAATGTAAAACGTTAGATGAAGAGCGTATTATATTTGAAGCGAGTCGTTATAAACGAGGTTTACAAAGATAGGTAATTATATGTAGTTGAAAAAGCTATCCTTTTTTAAAAGGATAGCTTTTTTCTTGGACTAATAAATATTCAAAAGAATGTCGCATCTTTCTGTTAGTATTTCTGTTATAATATATTACGCTTTATAATATATTATACTTAAGGAGAACAACTCATGAAGCGAAAAAAGAGCCATTTAATGGTAATGGCACTTGTTACATCTTTATTATTAACAGCTTGTAATAATAAAGCGAATAAAAGTGACGCAGAGGCAAAAAAACAAGTATTACATGTAACGGTATCGGAAGAAATCCCTTCTCTTGATACTGCGAAAACGATGGATGGTACATCAGCACATGTTATGCAAAACATATTTGAAGGTTTGTATGTATTAGATGATCAAGATCAGCCTATTCCAGCAGTAGCAAAATCGTTTAAAAGAAGTGAAGATGGTAAAAAATATACATTTGATTTGCGTAAAGATGCAAAATGGTCAAATGGAGACAGTGTGACAGCAAATGATTTTATGTTTGCGTGGAAACGTGCAATTAAACCTGAAACAGCGTCTCAATATGCGTACATGCTCTTTCATGTGAAAAATGCGAAAGAGATAAATAGGGAAACAATGCCTCTTGATGAACTTGGGGTTAAAGTTATAAATGATTATAAGTTAGAAGTGGAACTCGAACAGCCAATTCCGTATTTTTTACAGTTGTTAGCACTGCCGATTTACTTGCCACAGCATGAGTCATTTTTGAAAGAACAAGGAAAGAACTATGCATTGGAACCTAGTAATCTCATATATAACGGCCCATTTGTATTAGAGAAATGGAAGCATGAACAAGAGTTTCAATTAAAGAAGAATGCTACATATTGGGATGAAAAGAAAGTGAAATTAGACGAGATAAACTTTCAAATTGTAAAGGATACAATGACCGCTGTTAATTTATACGAAGCTGGTAACTTGGACCGGGTGCCTATTAATTCTCAATTTGTAGACAAGTATAAAGGAAATAAGGAATTGCATATGTCGAGCGAACCTGCAATTGCTATGCTACGTTTTAATGAAAAAAATCGTGCGTTAGCAAATAAGAAAGTGCGTCAGGCTATTTCATTCGCGTTAAATAAAGAAGATTTCGTTTCTCATTTTATTAATAACGGAGCAAAACCTGCAAGTGGACTTGTACCAATTGGTCATGTAAATGAAGAGACTGGTAAAGACTTTAGAAAAGAAAACGGAGATCTTTCTCCATATGATTTGC
Organism: Bacillus sp. AY18-3; assembly: GCF_008042305.1. Taxonomy (NCBI): domain Bacteria; kingdom Bacillati; phylum Bacillota; class Bacilli; order Caryophanales; family Bacillaceae; genus Bacillus; species Bacillus sp. AY18-3. Next base: position 82,172 of record NZ_QKQR01000012.1, read on the forward strand.
AAAATGCGAAAAAGATTTGGGAAGAAGCGAAAAAAGAGCTTGGAGTAGAACAAGTAAATCTCGAGTTTTTAACATTTGAACAAGATAATGCAAAACGTATGGCAGAATATATAAAAGGTGACTTAGAAAAGCATTTGCAGGGACTCGCGATCCAAATTAAACAACAGCCATTTAAGCAAAAATTACAGTTAGAACAAATAGGAGATTACGATATATCTATGGGAAATTGGGGACCGGATTATAAAGACCCAATTAGTTATTTAGAACTCTTTACGACGGATAATCAAAATAACAAAATGAATTATTCTAACCGACACTACGATGAATTAATAAAGAAAGCGAAAAGCGATCTAGTACTAGATCAGAAGAAAAGATGGGAAGCATTGCAAGAGGCCGAGCGTATTCTATTAGAGGATGCTGCGGTCGCACCGCTTTATCAAATGGGCTCAGCTTACGTACAAAAGGGTTATGTAAAAGGAATTGAGAAGCATCAATTTGGTGGTATTTATACTTATAAGAATGCTTATATTGCTAATGAATAAATAAAAAAACCTTACTTTTTAAAAGTAAGGTTTTTTAAAGAGTACATGGAATAAGGGAATACAGTACAAATCAGCATACAAACAATCTCTTGTTGTAACTATGTTTGTTTTTAATTATATAAAAAATATTAGATTATATATTTTGTCATTGATATACTTAAAAGGTAATTGAGGTATTAAGATGAATCGATAGCGATGTTTGTGTATAATTATTTGAGTATTATAAAAATAAGGGAGCTTAAGTGTTTGATTTGAACGGGGCTTTTTCTATATGAATGAATTGGTATGTATAATACTTGGGGGATTTGGTTTAGAAGTTAATGGTAAGGAATAAAGGGGATAATTAGTATGAATAAGAAAGTAAAAAGATTTAAATATTTTATGGTTGTATTAGCCTGTATTGCAATTTTTGGTACAATGGGTACTTGTTTATTATTTTCTATTACTTATTTTATTATAAAAACAGCTATTTTAAGAGGTGGGAAATAAGATGGTACAAAATTTAGAGTTAGAATTTTAATTCATATACATAAAAAAGGAGAATTTCTATGAAATTACTACGTTTATTTATGATTCTCACTCTTGTTGTATTGTTAAGCGCATGCAATACAGCAACACAAGTCACAAAGGTACAAAAAAATGGCGAAACGACTTTGAAAATTGGTTCGTTGCAAGGGTATTACGATGTGCAAACGGTTAAAGCTGAAAAAGGAAATGTGGAAATTCCTTATAAAGCAGCCGTTGAAGAAGGTACGATTTTATTACAAGTTACAAAAGATGATAAGGTTATTTATGAAGAAGAAATCGCTTCTCAAAAAGAAGGCTTGCTTTCTTTTGAAGCGCCAAAATCCGGATCATATGATTTAATTGTGCGCGTGAAGGGTGAAAAAGAGAAAGCGAAAGAAATTCAAGTACATATTAAGCTATGAAAAAACGGCAAGTGGAATGCACCCGCTTGCCGTTTCCATTTTCGGGTGATTCTATCACAACATATGTTTATCCATGTAAGAAGTGATTCGCTGAGTCCTACTGTTTATTCCGCCGAAATTCCTGATGAAGTTAAAATAAGAGATGAACAAAAGAATGTGTTACAAACTTGGCATGTTAGAAACGAAATTGATAACTCTCTTTTACATGATAAAAAGACTCGGTTTGATGCATTTGTATTTGAAAGAGATATAGATGGTAAAGGGGAGATAAGGTGATAATCTTTTTAGAGAAGATGTCCCAGACCATACTACTGATATTGATTATATATGGGGGTAAATAAGTTGAAAAATATTGAGGTTCTAAATAAATACATTGAAGGGTTTTCTAATACTCTCCCTACGTGGTTAAAGTATCTAATCGAGGCAGAGGAGATACATCAAAACTATGAGAATGTACAAGTACTTGGTGAATTAAAAACAGATGCGGTGTTGTACTATGTACACCGTACGTTGCAAGTGTTAGATGGATTGTCTTTAGATGAAGAAGCGTATCGCATTATTGAAAAAGTACTAACGTATAGTGAGCTTGCAAAGGTAGGCTCTTTAAAACAGCGAGAGAAATGGAAGAAGAACGGAATCAATCTATTGGTACATAACGAGGGTTCTGCTGATATCTTTAGTGATATTCAGTTTATCGAACATATAGAGACAAACTTAAACTCTACTGAGTATTTGTTTGTTCGAGATTTAATTAGAACACATGGATTAATCGGGCAGTATATCCGCGGAGAGGCTCGTTTGGACTCTCATATTGATTTAATTGACACATATAAAGAAAAATACGGAGACGTTAGGTTAAAGGAGATTCTATACTATCTTAACCAATGTATTATTGAAGGTGTATCAAAATCTTTGTGGAGCGAAGTAAAGAACGATGTGAAGATTACAATTGATGGGCTATTTGATGGTTATGTGGAGCCATTTACTTCTCGTGTACATAGACTCACGCCAAAACATAAGGAGTCAGTATTTGAAAAAGATATAATTATGGGGAGCGAGAAGAGAGACGTTCAAACATTTTTATCTGATAAGGATTTGTGGTATGTAGAACCGTCTATGCATGCCCTTAGCTTCGAGGATATTTGGACAGTTTTTGTTATGTTAAAGAACGAGATAGGCACTAGAAAGGTTCAGCATATCCATTTCGAGAAATTGATGCAGCAGTTGCACTATGATTTCAAAGGCGAGAAGAAGGACAACGTGTATCGTAAGCGGGTTATTGAGAAGTATCTACGGGAGTACCGTGAGAACGAGAAGCCGAATACAACGCATGTTTCTTTTGAGGTTAAAGTCGATGAAAGTATGAAGACTGCGTATGTGTCGTTTCAGTTTTCTGCTGTAGGTGAAGCGTTAATCACCTTCTGTGTAGAGGCAGAGAAGATAGATATGATGCATGCTCGGGCAAATGTACTGCTCTTTGATTTCTTCGGGTTACGAAAGGATGCATATGATAGATTCCATAACGAAGAAGTGTATCTGGAGCATATGAATAGTTCGGCTGATGATAAACGAATTATTCTTGATTATATAAAGGGAGATACGATTGTAGATGTCGGATCCGGTGGTGGTGTTATGCTAGACATGATTGAAGAAGAGACCGAGGATAAACGAATATACGGTATCGATATTTCCGAAAACGTGATTGATACGTTGAAAAAGAAGAAACAGGACGAAGGTCGTTCTTGGGACGTCATTAAAGGGGATGCAATCAACTTAGGTAGCTCGTTTGGTAAAGAATCGGTTGATACGATTGTATATTCTTCTATCCTTCATGAGCTGTTCTCTTATATCGAGTATGAAGGTAAGAAATTCAATCATGAAGTAATTAAAAAGGGGTTACAGAGTGCTTACGAGGTGATAAAGCCAGGAGGTCGTATTATCATTCGTGATGGCATCATGACTGAAGATAAAATGTTAATGCGTGTGATTCATTTTAAAGATGCAGGTGGAATGAAGTTCTTAGAGCAGTATGTCCGTGAATTTAAGGGGCGTATAATCCAGTATGAGGTACTTGCAGACAATATAGTCAAAATGCCTGTTAACGATGCGATGGAGTTCCTATATACATATACATGGGGCGAGGATTCCTTCGTTCACGAGGTGCAAGAGCAGTTTGGAATCTTTACGCCAAACGACTATAAGGATTTCGTAAAGGGTATCTTTGGAGATAAAGTAAACATAGTTCAAGCTATGAATTATTTACAGGATGGATATACACAACATCTTAGCGAGAAAATCGATTTTAAAGATGAGTCTGGGAATGCGGTTGTGCTACCGGATAGTACGTTCTTTATGGTTTTAGAAAAGAAGTAATGATATTGAAAACTTTTAAAAAGTTTAGTTTGTGAAGGATCTCGTTCTAAAGCATATGCAATGACGGGAGAGTACATGGACAGCTATACATTCCAAAAGCATTGCGAAAACAGAAAAAGAACGTAAAAAAAGGGACATGAGTAAGAATATGCTCATGCCCTTTGTTTGGATTATATAATTTATTGTACTTCGCATCAGTCGTATGATGATCTAAGAAATGAAAAACGCTCGGTTTCCTATCTTTCGTTAAAAATCCACTATCTTGATTAATTATGCTGAAACGAGTTTTTACGCATAATTTCTATTAAACTCATTTTAATAAAGAATAATAGTTCGTGTCATATGGGATATCATCTTGATACATATAATTTTTTAAAACGCCTTCTTTTTCAAATCCTAATTTTAATAACACTTTATTGGAAGCTTCATTTTCAAGAAAGACAATTGCTCCGATCCGTTTTAAATGAAGTGTGTGGAAACCGTATGATATAACCTCAGAAACAGCTTCCGTCGCATATCCTTTTCCCCAGTGTTCAGGGAGAAAGGCATAGCTTATATTGGCTCGTTTATGCTCAGAAGACCAATCGTGAAACCCGATTGTTCCAACGAGCTCTTTTTTGTCCTTTAATTCGATTCCCCATTTTATACCGCTTCTTGCATTGTAACTGAGCTTAAAGTTATGAATGACTTGTTTCACTTGATCAACATCTTGTAACGGTTTTTGGCCATAATAGCGCAGTACATTAGTATTAGAAAAGCATTGTAGTATACGCGGTGCATCTTCTTCGGTAAGTTCTCTTAAAATGAGTCGGTCGGTTTTTAATATAGGAAACATACTTTCACTCCATTTCTTTTGAAACTAGAATGTATTGTTATTATATAATCTAGTCTGAAAATAAAGATTATTCAAGGGTAAAGTATGTTTTTGATTTATGATAAAATTAATTGTGGAATATATTTCAAAAAGAGGTCTGTATATGGAGAAAAATTCAATTTTAATTGTAGATGATGATCAAGATATTGTTCAATTTATAAACGTGAATTTAATGCAAGAAGATTTTAAAGTTTTTAGTGCTCATAACGGAGAAGAGGCTTTAAAAATAATAAATAATAACAGTATTCAACTTGCTATTTTGGATATTATGATGCCACATATGGATGGGATAGAATTGTGTAGAAGGATTAGAGAGAAACATAGTTTACCAATTATGTTTTTAAGCGCGAAATCATCGGATGTAGATAAAGTAATTGGGTTTAGTACTGGGGCAGATGATTATATTGTGAAGCCGTTTAGTACAATTGAATTTATAGCAAGAGTGAAAGCTCAATTAAGAAGGTATACATATTTCAATCAAAATGCTGTCCAAGTAATAGAAAAGAAAATAAATATTAGAGGTTTAGAAATAGATGAAGTGTCGAGGACAGTAATGTTATATGGGGAAACGATTAATCTTACGAAAACTGAATATGATATTTTGTACTTAATGGCCGCTGCAAAGAATCGTGTGTTTACTATTGAAGAAATATATGAGAGCGTTTGGAAAGAAAGAGCCTATGAAAGTAATAATACAGTAATGGTTCATATTGCGAGATTGAGAAATAAAATTGAAGAGAATCCAAAAGAACCTAAGTTTATTCAAAATGTTTGGGGAGTCGGATATAAAATTGAAGATTAAATCATTACAAGGCATTAGAGCTAAGTTTTTTATCGCATTCATATGTAGTATTTTGCTAGCAACTGTAAGTATAATAGCGTTTCAAATTGTAATTGGAAATATATATAGTCATGTTACTGCGTTAGAAGAAAAATATTCACTTTTATATGTAATAGCTTTTTTAATTATTACTACAATATACTTTGCATTCATGACAAGAACAATGATAAAAAGGTTATCTGAAATAAATAAGAACGTGAAAGAAATAAGTAATGGTAATTTGGAGATACATATACCTATTTCAAAAAATGACGAGATTGGTGAATTAGCAGCGAATGTTAATAGAATGGCTAAAAGTTTAAAAGAGTCTATCGAAAATGAAAAAAAATCACAGGAAATGAAAACTGAAATGATTAGTAATATTTCTCATGACTTACGAACACCTGTAACATCTCTAATCGGTTACGCGGACCTGTTAGGAAGTCAGCTTCATACAAATAGAGAAGAATGTGAACAGTATGTAAGTATATTAAAGCGAAAAAGTTATGAATTAAAAAATCAAGTAGATGATTTATTAGATTATTGTCAAATAAATTATAGGGAGATTGAATTACATAAAAGTGTAGTAAATATGAAAGCGTTCAGTGAACAAATCATGATTGATTTTGTGCCACAACTAGATGATGCCGATATGAGCTTTCGTATTAAAGGTGATAACGAGTTACATGTGGAAATGGATGTGGCGCTTATGGTGAGGCTGTTCGAAAATGTAATTAGTAATAGTATTATGTACGGGAAAGACGGAAAGGAGCTTTTAATTCAAGTTTCTAAAAGCGACATGAATGTTGAAATAGAAATTAAAAATTTTGGACAATGCATTCCGAATGAGAATCTTCCTTACGTTTTTGAGAAGTTTTATCGTGGTGAAAAATCACGTAGCTCTCATACGGGTGGCAAAGGAATGGGACTTGCAATTGCGAGAAGTATAGCAGAGCTTCATAAAGGGGATATCACTGTGCGCAGTAACGAGAAAGAAACTGTTTTCACTATCGTTTTACCGCATTATAAAGAATTGTAAGAAAGTCGTAAGTATTTCTTTTATATGTCGTAATTTTCACTTCGTATCATGTAGGACAAAGATATGAGAGTGAGGATACATTATGTGGAAGAAGTATGTATTAGTAATTTTAGTTGCGTTTTTAATTATAAGTTGGAGTGTAGTTTATTTAGCTAAAGGTGTTATATCAGTCATTTTTTGGTGGAGTATACAAGCCTTTAGCATAGTATCACTCTTTATTTTGATAGGGGTAACGTTACTATTTGTGTGGAAAGGCATTTTCAGACAGCGAATAGATAGAGAGCTACTCTTCATCGTTCTTTTCTCTATAATTGGAGCTTGGCCCTTAGGGTGGTTTGCTAACATAGGGGGACTTGCTTACCCAGCAGATGTACATTCTATGAGTCCTAAGGTAGTCGTTCGTTTTCCTTTGAATGAACGAGCATTAATAGGTTGGGGCGGTGATCGGTTAGAAACAAACTATCACGTTATAAAACCAAATGAAAGGTGGGCATATGATATTCTCATTCCGCCTGCTGAAGTGAAAAGTCGTAAGTTAGGAGATTATGGAATATATGGAGCGAAAGTAATGGCACCAGCTTCTGGAACAGTTGTATCCATCAATAATGATGAAAAAGATGTAGTTCCGGGAGAGGGTAATTTTGAGTCAATGGCGGGGAATCATATTTATTTGCAACTAGATGAATCAGGGACATTTTTGATTCTTGCCCATTTAAAAAAAGGATCAATTAAAGTGAGGGAAGGCCAACATGTAAATGAAGGAGAGGTACTTGCTCAAGTTGGTAACTCAGGAAGTTCAAGTGAGCCGCATTTACATATTCATCATCAAAGGCAGGATCCATCCAAGGTGAGCATATTTCTTTCGGAAGGATTACCACTTTACTTTCGAACTGAAAAAGGTACGATAATGCCAGAAAGAGGTACATACATAAGTGGTAATTCCAGTTTTATTGGAATACCTTTTTTCATTACCCTACAAATGTTTGATAAAGTAAGAAAATATTTAAAATGATAACAAGTGCAGCGATGATCCAAGCGATAAAGGTTGTTATGCGGTGATTAACGAGCGCACCCATAATTTTTTTATTGCTTGTAAACATAATAAGTGGCACTAATGCAAAAGCAATACCGAATGATAAGACGACTTGGCTCATGACTAGTGCGTAAGTTGGATTTACACCTAAAGCGATAATAACTAATGGTGGAATCATTGTAATGAAACGTCGTAAATATAACGGAATATGCATTCGAATGAAACCTTGCATAATAATATCACCTGACATTGTACCGACAGACGAGCTAGATAGTCCTGCTGATAAGAGCCCAATTCCAAATAAAGCAGCTGATACAGGACCGACTAAAGTACTGAACTGGTTAAAAGCAACATCAAGGTCTTCAACATGTAAACCATTTTTAAAGAATAGTGCGGCAGCAACAATTAACATACTCGCATTGATTGCTCCAGCGATAACCATTGCGATAATGATATCAATAAACTCGAAACGGAAAATTTTTTTCTTTTGTTCATCAGTTGTTCCGATCACGCGGCGTTGTGTCAATGCAGAATGTAAATAGATTGCATGTGGCATAACTGTCGCACCTAATATCCCTGCTGCAAGTAATATACTGTCTACACCTTGGAATTTTGGAATAAATAGTCCTGAAAGAAGGGGACTTAATTCTGGTTTTGCATAAAAAACTTGAATCCCAAATGCTATTACTACGATAAAAATCATCCCTGTAATAATAGCTTCTAGTGGGCGAAATCCTCTGCGTTGAAACTCAAGAATAATAAATGATCCGACTGCTGTAATTAAAGCAGCTGGTAACATCGGAATTCCAAATAATAAATACAATCCGAGTGCTGCCCCGATAAATTCCGCTAAATCTGTAGCCATAATAACGAGTTCACCTTGAATCCATAAGCCAATAGACACAGGTTTTGGAAAGTGTTCGCGAGCGATTTCAGGTAAATTATTTCCCGTAGCAATTCCTAATTTAGCTGATAAAGTTTGAATTAATACTGCCATTAAGTTAGAGGCGAATATAACCCATAATAGTAAATATCCATATTGTGAACCAGCTGCGATATTTGTAGCAAAGTTACCAGGGTCAATATAAGCTACGGATGCGATAAAAGCGGGTCCTAAAAACGGTAACAGTCTTTTCCACCCTTTCGTTTCTCCACTTAAAGCTAAGTGTGCTGATTGAACAGTTGTACTTTGAGAAGGGACTTGTTCATCTTTTGATATATCTTTATTCATAGTAGTTTTCCCCTTTGAAATGTTAACTTGATGAAATTATTGTAAGTATTCTTATTGTTTATTTCAATACATTTAAATGTATGAGATGATATTTTTATTTGAACACAAATGTTTCCTTAGTGCAAATTATATGCCTTGCCGCAATAGATGGTGTCGTGTTATAAAAAAATGGGAGTTTATGGTGTGATCACATGGGGAAACATAATGAATTAAAGGACTAATTTTGAAATTTATGTGAACATAGAGCCTATATTACAGCATATTAATTGATGGAAATGAAATTGTATGATATATAATATATTGGGATTACAACATAACCATAGTGTTTTGTGATGTAATCTTGTTTTTATTTTCGTTAACTTATAGAAAAAATTGTAAATAGAAGAAAATAGGCTAAGTACAATTTAGTATGTATTTTCTTATTATATATGTTTTGATATGAACGTTAACTTATACATGATTTTAAAATTTAGATAGGTGGTAGAAATAAATTGGCAACTACAAAACCATATAGAGTATTACTATATTACATGTACACAACAATTGAAAATCCAGAAGAATTTGCTGAACAGCATTTAGAATTTTGTAAATCACTTGAGTTAAAAGGAAGAATTCTTGTAGCGACAGAAGGAATTAATGGAACTTGTTCTGGAACTGTTGAGCAAACAGAGAAATACATGGAAGCAATGAACAATGATCCACGTTTTGCTGGAATCGTTTTTAAAATTGATGAGGCAGATGAACATGCATTTAAGAAAATGCACGTACGCCCTCGTCCAGAGTTAGTTACACTTCGTCTAGAAGACGACATTAATCCGAAAGAAATAACTGGTAAATATTTAGAGCCAACAGAATTCTATGAGGCAATGAAACAAGAAGATACAGTTATCATTGATGCACGAAATGATTATGAGTTTGATCTAGGTCACTTTAAAGGTGCGATTAAACCGGATATTGAATCATTCCGTGAGTTGCCAGATTGGATTAGAGAAAACAAAGAAACACTTGAAGGTAAAAAGATTTTAACATACTGTACAGGCGGAATTCGTTGTGAGAAGTTTTCTGGTTGGTTAGTTCGTGAAGGTTACGAAGATGTAGGTCAGCTTCACGGCGGTATTGTAACGTACGGAAAAGACCCAGAAGTACAAGGTGAGCTTTGGGATGGACAATGTTACGTGTTCGATGAGCGTATCTCTGTACCAGTAAACCAAAAAGAGCATGTTATCGTTGGTAAAGACCACTTTACAGGTGAACCTTGTGAGCGCTATGTAAACTGTGCAAATCCAGAATGTAATAAGAAAATTTTATGTTCTGAAGAAAACGAAGCGAAACATTTACGTGCATGTTCTCATGAATGTCGTGTACACCCACGTAATCGTTATATCGTTCAACACGAATTAACTGAAGAGCAAGTAGCTGCTGCATTAGAGAAAATCGAAGCAGGGAAGTAAGTTAAATTATTGTAATAAAAAAGTACTCCAAATTTTATTTTGGAGTACTTTTTTTACTATGTGTTTTTTATCAGTTTTTGTCGGTAAGTCGATATATCTTAAAAATCGCTGATATAATTTGAGTTACGCCGATATATCTTAAAAATCGCTGATAAAAATTTCATTCACTGAAATGCTCTACGTATTTGTAATTTGAAAATCCCCCTTTTTAATGTTTATCATCTTTCTCTTTAACAGCAGAAAGTACAGTTTGTTTTACCCATGATTTTCTTCGTTTATGTTGTAGACCCCATTGGTATAAACTTTGCGCACCTAAAATAAGTGAAATGACTATGCCGCTAATTGCTATTAAAAGCGCAAAAAATTCAAGTGGCGACGAGATTTTGTTTGAATCGGTGTTTCTTAAAAGATCAATCATAGTAAACCCTAACATTTGGCCTACTACAGAGTAGAGCGTTAAAATTAATAGTAAAAGGCTATCTTTTTTAGAAGCGACATTTTCTTGATATTTAAACAAACTATCAAGATTTTGTTTTGCATTCGAGTATAGTACTTCAATGTTAAATAGATTTCTTAAGCGGAAGAAAATATCTTCACTCTGTGATTGGGATACTAACTCTAAAGAGAAGTAATTTGCTGTAAATGAATTGATTGAATAAATTAATTTCTCTATTTCATTTGTATCTTGTTCAATGTTAAGTTCAGCATAAGCGTTTGCCATTTTTAATAAAACAACTTTATGAAATAGATTTAATAACAAAGCGTAATAAAACTCCCCGTACATTTGACTAGCAAGTTTAGCGATTGCTTGCTCATCTTCATTTGTTATACATGTAAAAATATGTTCTTCCATAACAAAGTAGCGATTAGGAGCCCATCTTTGATAAGAATGTTTTATTAAATAATCTTGAATATAAGGAACATTATTTGCGCTAATATACGGCTTACCATCGTCTGTTAATCCGGAAAGGCTGGAAGTACGATAAACATCCACTTCATTCAGGTCCATATCTTCTTTTATAGATAATAACGTTTGTACATACATTCTTTGGTCTTCAAAGAAAGGAAAGGTTTGAAAGTAAGAGCTCCGCAATCTCTTTTTCTCAAAGAAGTCTGTTACACCATGAAATAAATCACCGAATATAAGTTTTTCCACTTGTGAGTATTGTTTTCCGTTACATTCAATACAAATAGTCTCGTTTGTATCATTTTTAGTTTCGAGTACACGGAAGCGGGCGGCGAATTCGATTGCTTCTGATAATGTCATGTTTGGAGCGGTTTCTACTTCTGTCCGAATTGTTAAGAAGCCAAGCTCATAAGGGCAAAGTGTTACATCAATAGAATGAATCTTGAATGGAACAGAAATCAAATTTGTTGTTAAGTGTCCAGTTAAGTTAAGGTCTTTAGAATAGCGTTGTAATCCTTTTTGATGCTCTGAGTGAGGAAATAGAATTTTATTTGTAAATGAAAGATAGTATGCTTCCATATTTTGATGTGAAACTTGAAACTTTCCGTAGTATGTATTTTCATTTTCAAGATGATCGAGTCGAAAAGGGCGGAAATCATTTTTCTGTAAGAAAGGGAACATATTTTGTTCATATCCAGTTTTAAAAGAAAACGGGAATATAAATTGAAATATAGCTGTTGTTATATCTTTTCCCTCGATTGTTTGTATTGCCTCCATTTACATTGTTTCCTTTCCATATATGCTATAAAAACAACATACCCAAATTTATTTGAAAATAACCACTGTTTTATACTCGATTAAGAATGAAAATTCAGCTTATTTAGTAGGGGACATGTATAATGTTATGTATATTAAATGTTATAAAATTGTATTTTGAAAAGGGGGATGTTGTATGCGTATTTTAGTATTAGGAGCTGGTGGCGTCGGAGGCTTTTTTGGAGGTCGATTAGTCGAAAAAGGAGAAGATGTTACGTTTCTTGTCCGCAGTAAAAGAAAACAGCAATTAGAGGAAAAGGGACTTGTTATTCGTAGTGTTAATGGGGATTTTTCCTTCCAACCGAAATTAATAACGAAAGAAGATCGAACTTCTCCGTTTGACGTTATTTTATTTTCAACAAAAGCGTATCACTTAAACGAGGCGATTCAAGATTTGAAGCCGTTTGTAGGTGAAAATACTGTCATCATTCCATTGTTAAATGGTATCGCTCATTTATCACTATTACAAAAAGAATTCGGCGTGGAAAAAGTAATTGGCGGTTTATGCTTTATCGAGACGACGTTAAACGATCAAGGAGAGATTGTACAAACGAGTGTTGCCAACAGACTTGTATTTGGAGAAATGAAGTCTCAAGATTCAGAGAGAATAAAGCATATTTCTAAAGCATTTGCAGGTACGAAATCTAGCTTTGTTTTAAGTGAAAATATTATGCAAGATATGTGGCATAAATATTTATTTATTACTGTAATGTCGGGTGTGACGACATTAATGCGTGCACCGATAGGACCGATTCGCGAAAGCGAAGGTGGACGCGATTTTATCCAAAACTTATTTGAAGAATGTGTGCAAATCATGAGATCTATGAAAGCTCCAGTTAAGGATGGGATTGCCCAAGAACATATGAAAACAATTGATAAAATTTCGTATGATATGAAGTCATCGATGCAGCGTGATATGGAAAAAGGTTCGTTCATTGAAGGCCAGCACTTACAAGGATACTTACTAGATGTAGCGGAACAATTTTCTATAGAAGCACCATTATTAGGGGCAGTATATCAAAATTTGAAAGTGTATGAAGAAATGACCTTTCACAGATCAGCAATACAATTGGATGTATGAAAAAATAAAAAAGAAAGCAATATATAAGTGTATTGCTTTCTTTTTTATGACAAATTATTTATTTCTTTTCGTTCTATCTGTCAAATTTATTTCCTGTTCACGTTTACCGTATAATTGATTAATTTCATTTGCTAATGCATCTAAATAGGAATCGGAAAAAATAGGCTTCTTTTCTTTAGACATATGAGTCTCCTTTATCGATTTTTTAGTATTCATTATGTATATTTACAAGCGGATTATGCGCAATCATTTAAATTTTTTCTTTTTAAAAATTTTTGTTTACATTTTGAAAATAAAGGAGTATTATAATCCACAGTTTCAATTTTCTAAATCGCTGAAACCGCATGGTGCGGGGGACCCGTTCTTATGGATTAGTACTTAATCCAATGGGGTGAATCCTTGAAAAAGGTAGGGCTACTCATAGGCCCGAATCCGACAGCTAACCTCGTAAGCGTTATATTGAGAAGGAAGGTGGAGCTTGTGCGACAAAAAAAATAATGTCTACAAGTCTATTTCGTTATGGCTTGTAGACATTTTTTGCTTTCTGAAGAAATCGTTTATTCGCTGTAACTAGCAGAAAAGTTCGTACAAAATTATTGGAGAGTGGACAGCAGTGGTTTCATCAATCAAAAGGTTTTTAATTGGAAGGCCGTTAAAATCAACTGAGTTAGGAGAGCAAAAGCTTAATAAAACGAAGGCGCTAGCCATTTTATCTTCTGACGCATTGTCATCGGTCGCATACGGACCAGAGCAAATATTAATCGCACTAGCAGGCCTAGGAGCAGTAGCTTATTGGTATTCTATTCCTATCGCTGTTGGGGTATTAGTATTATTGACAGCCCTTATTTTATCTTATCGACAAATTATTTTTGCTTATCCGCACGGCGGGGGCGCATACGTAGTATCAAAAGAAAATTTAGGGATGAATCCAGGGTTAATAGCTGGAGGATCTTTATTAGTTGATTATATTTTAACTGTTGCAGTAAGTGTATCAGCAGGTACAGATGCGCTTACATCAGCTTTCCCTAGTTTACATGCACATAATGTAATCATTGCGATTATATTTGTTATATTGATTACTATTTTAAATTTAAGAGGGGTAACGGAATCAGCTTCCGTTTTAGCATATCCTGTTTATTTATTCGTTTTAGCACTCTTTATATTAATTGGTGTAGGTATTTATAATATTATAACTGGTCAAGTTTCACCGACATTACATTCACCGATTGGAACACCAGTTGCAGGAATTAGTTTATTTTTACTGTTACGAGCATTTGCTTCAGGAAGCTCTGCTTTAACGGGTGTTGAGGCAATATCTAACGCAATTCCAAACTTTAAGGATCCTGCACCTAACAATGCAGCGAAAACATTGCTCGCAATGGGGGCATTACTTGCAGTTTTATTTTCAGGAATTGTTTTCTTAGCTTATTATTACGGAATTAATCCAAGTAAGGAAGTAACAGTTGTTTCACAAATTGCTGAACAAACTTTTGGACGTAATTTCATGTACTATTTTATACAGGGTACAACTGCTTTAATATTAATTCTTGCTGCTAACACAGGGTATTCTGCATTCCCACTATTAGCAGTTAACCTTGCAAAAGACAAATTCATACCGAGAATGTTTACGATTAGAGGAGACCGCCTAGGTTACTCAAACGGTATTATTATACTTGGAATTGCTTCGATTATTTTAATTGTAGCTTTCCAAGGGCAAACAGAACATTTAATTCCGTTATATGCAGTAGGTGTATTTATTCCGTTTACACTCTCTCAAACGGGGATGGTATTAAAATGGCTTCGTGACAAACCTGAAGGATGGGCTTTGAGATTAACGGTCAATTTAGTTGGTGCAGTCATTAGTTTTATTGTAATGAGTATGTTCTTTTTAACTAAGTTCGCACAAGTTTGGTCAATCCTTATTTTCTTACCTGCCATCATCTTCTTGTTCCATAGAATTAAGAAGCATTACGATGCAGTGGGTGATCAATTAAGTTTAAAAACTTGTGAGCCACTTGTTCCAATTGAGGGAAATGTAATTGTTGTTCCTGTAGCTGGTATGACGCATGTAGTAGAAAATTCATTGAACTATGCGAAGGCTCTTTCGGCAGATCAAGTTATTGCTGTATATGTTGCTTTTGACAGAGAAGAGGAAAAGAAATTTGAAGAGAAATGGAAGAAGTGGCAACCTGAAGTAAGGCTTGTTACCTTACATTCTCATTATAGAAGTATTATTCAGCCACTAACAAAGTTTATTGATACAGTACAATATAAAGCGAGTGAGTCAAATTACCGAGTTACTGTCGTTATACCACAGTTCATTCCGAAAAAAGGTTGGCATAACATTCTTCATAATCAGTCTAGTTTACTCATTCGTGCGTATTTACTCTATAAAAGAAATGTTGTTATTACGACAGTTCCATATCATTTGAAAAAGTAAGAAGATTTTTTAAGGATAGCTTTACGAAAGTGAAGCTATCCTTTTTGTGTATACACTATGCATAATTGCATATGGGTCTGAAATATATATCAATATAATTTTTGTATCTATGAATAAGTAGAGGTTTTTGTTGTGATATATGGATATTTCAATTGAAAAAGTGAAGTGGATTATATTTTGAAATAAGGACAGGAAAGCTTGAAAATAAAGGGAATGAAAATACTTCTTTACGTTATATAAATAGCTGTGTTTAAATGACCTTACAGTACAAAACTTACATGAAAACAAAACGGAATTTCATATTTACGTACGTTATTTAGTTTAAAATGAATAATATTTTTATGTAATATATTCACTGTGTGAATGTGAGAATGGCTATAAAATAGAAATTTTATACAATATTATTCATACTAATCACATATGAAATGTTTTATAACAATAAGTAAGTACTGTAGCAATAAAAGTTGGGAGAGGTGGTTCGTACATGGATCGCGGTGAGAACGTTCTCTATTTTAACCATCTCAAACTATATGCAAGAAAATAGAATAATAAAATGCGATAGTAATAGTTGCTAATACATAGGAGGAGTTAAAGTGAAAAAGACTTTAATTACAGGGTTATTGGTTACAGCGGTATCTACGAGTTGTTTTATTCCTGTAAGCGCTTACGCTAAGGAAGGGCAAACAGAAGTGAAAACAGTATATGCACAAAATGTAATTGCTCCAAATACATTATCCAATTCAATTAGAATGTTAGGATCACAGTCACCGCTTATACAAGCATATGGACTAGTGATTTTACAGCAGCCAGACATTAAGGTGAATGCGATGAGTAGTTTGACGAATCATCAAAAGTTTGCAAAGGCAAATGTAAGAGAGTGGATTGATGAATATAATCCGAAGCTAATCGACTTAAATCAAGAGATGATGAGATATAGTACTAGATTTAATAGTTATTATAGTAAGCTCTATGAACTAGCAGGAAACGTCAATGAAGATGAACAGGCAAAAGCAGATTTTACAAATGCATATGGAAAATTACAATTGCAAGTACAAAGCATCCAAGAGAGTATGGAGCAAGATTTATTAGAGTTAAATCGATTTAAAACGGTATTAGACAAAGATAGTAGCAACTTATCACTTAAAGCTGATGAAGCAATAAAAACACTGCAAGGATCAAGTGGAGATATTGTGAAATTAAGAGAAGATATTAAAAGAATTCAAGGAGAAATCCAAGCGGAATTAACGACTATTTTGAATAGACCGCAAGAAATTATTAAAGGTTCTATTAATATCGGTAAACAAGTATTTACAATTACAAATCAAACTGCGCAAACGAAAACAATTGATTTCGTTTCTATCGGTACTTTAAGTAATGAAATTGTAAATGCTGCAGATAGCCAAACGAGAGAAGCGGCTCTTCGTATTCAGCAAAAGCAAAAAGAGCTATTACCACTTATTCAAAAGTTATCACAAACTGAAGCAGAGGCGACTCAAATTACGTTTGTTGAAGATCAAGTAAGTAGCTTTACAGAACTAATTAATCGCCAAATTTCAACTTTAGAAACGCTAATAACGGATTGGAAAGTTTTAAACAGTAATATGATCCAAATTCAAAAGAATGTTGAAGAAGGCACGTATACAGACAGTAGTTTACTTCAAAAACATTTCAATCAAATTAAAAAAGTAAGTGATGAAATGAATAAACAAACGAATCAATTTGAAGATTACGTTACAAACGTTGAAGTACATTAAAAATAAGTAACGATATAGGGAGAGAAGAAAAATGACAAAAAAACCTTATAAAGTAATGGCTCTATCAGCACTTATGGCAGTATTTGCAGCAGGAAATATCATGCCAGCTCATACGTATGCAGCTGAAAGTACAGTGAAACAAGCTCCAATTCATGCGGTAGCAAAAGCTTATAATGACTATGAAGAATACTCATTAGGACCAGAAGGCCTAAAAGATGCAATGGAAAGAACAGGTTCAAACGCTTTAGTAATGGATCTGTACGCTTTAACAATTATTAAACAAGGGAATGTTAACTTTGGTAATGTATCCTCTGTTGATACGGCTCTAAAAGGGAAAGTAATTCAGCACCAGGATACAGCTAGAGGAAATGCGAAACAATGGTTAGATGTATTAAAGCCGCAGCTTATTTCAACGAATCAAAATATCATTAACTACAATACGAAATTCCAAAACTATTATGATACGTTAGTTGCTGCGGTGGATTCGAAGGATAAAGCGACTCTTACGAAAGGGTTAACTAGATTATCAAGTAGTATTAATGAAAATAAAGCGCAAGTAGATCAGTTAGTAGAAGACTTAAAAAAATTCCGAAACAAAATGACGTCCGATACGCAAAACTTTAAAGGTGATGCAAATCAAATTACATCTATATTAGCTAGTCAAGATGCTGGAATTCCGCTTCTGCAAAATCAAATTACAACGTACAATGAAGCAATTAGTAAATATAATGCAATTATTATCGGTTCATCTGTTGCAACAGCACTAGGACCAATTGCAATTATCGGTGGTGCAGTAGTTATTGCTACAGGTGCAGGAACGCCGCTAGGAGTCGCATTAATTGCAGGTGGTGCCGCAGCTGTAGGCGGTGGTACAGCTGGAATCGTATTAGCGAAGAAAGAACTTGATAATGCACAAGCTGAAATTCAAAAAATAACAGGACAAGTTACAACTGCTCAATTAGAAGTAGCTGGGTTAACGAACATTAAAACACAAACGGAGTATTTAACAAATACAATTGATACTGCAATTACAGCGTTGCAAAACATTTCAAACCAATGGTACACAATGGGATCAAAATACAATTCTTTACTTCAAAATGTAGATTCAATTAGTCCAAACGACCTTGTTTTCATTAAAGAAGATTTAAACATTGCGAAAGATAGCTGGAAAAACATTAAAGACTATGCAGAAAAGATTTATGCTGAAGATATTAAAGTAGTAGATACGAAAAAAGCATAATCGGATACGAATCGTTAGAGCGTTAAGTATTGATGAGTGATTTGAAGCTCCTGTTCAGTTGTGAGCAGGAGCTTTTTATACCCTTATAAAGAAGATAGGTGAAAAGTATGCAGAAACGATTTTATAAAAAATGTCTTTTAATGTTAATGATTGCTGGAGTGGCAACAAGTAACGCATTTCCTTTACATCCTTTTGCAGCAGAACAAAACGTAAAAACATTGCAAGAAAGTGCGGAAAATTATTCGCTAGGGCCAGCTGGATTCCAAGATGTTATGGCGCAAACGACATCGAGCATATTTGCAATGGATTCATATGCAAAATTAATTCAAAATCAGCAAGAGACTGATTTGAGTAAAATAAGTTCCATTAATAGTGAGTTTAAAGGAAATATGATTCAGCACCAAAGAGATGCAAAAATTAACGCAGCGTATTGGTTAAATTATATGAAGCCTCAAATTATGAAAACAGATCAAAATATTATTAATTACAATAATACTTTTCAAGCGTATTATAATAGCATGCTAGTAGCGATTGAACAAAAGGATAGTGGAAAATTAAAAGCGGATTTAGAAAAGTTGTATGCGGATATTGTAAAGAATCAAAATGAGGTAGATGTATTATTAGGGGATTTGAAAGCTTTTCGCGACAGAATGGCGAAAGACACAAATAGTTTTAAAGAGGATACAAATCAATTAACAGCAATTTTAGCAAGTACGAATGCTGGCATTCCGGCTCTAGAGCAACAAATAAATACATATAACGATTCAATCAAAAAGAGTAATGATATGGTCATTGCTGGTGGCGTACTTTGCGTAGCACTAATAACATGTCTTGCTGGCGGACCGATGATTGCGATTGCGAAAAAAGATATCGCAAATGCAGAAAGAGAAATCTCCAATTTAAAAGATAGAATTTCTGGCGCACAAGCTGAAGTGGCAATATTGACAGATGTAAAAAATAAAACAACAAATATGACTGAAACAATTGATGCAGCAATTACAGCATTGCAAAATATATCAAATCAATGGTATACAGTAGGGGCAAAGTATAATAATTTACTGCAAAACGTAAAAGGAATCAGCCCTGAAGAATTTACCTTCATAAAAGAAGATTTACATACAGCGAAAGATAGCTGGAAAGATGTAAAAGATTATACAGAAAAATTACATGAAGGCGTGGCGAAGTAAACAGTGGACTAGTTCTGCTGTTTATTTTTTATCCTGTTTTTTGTGAGAGGTGGACTTGTAATTTAATATATAAATTTGCTGTGTTTTTTTATTAATGTAGCTTTGGGGTAATGTTTAATCAAATCGATACTAATAACCTAAATATACTTCTGATCAAGCTTTTTATATTTAATGTTTTAATGAAAAAAGCTATACTGTAAGTAAAATTAAAAATTGGAAAGGAAATACTAGAACATGGAAAATTATCTATTATTTATTCTTACAGCAATGCTAATCATAATAATGCCTGGTCCTGGTTTTGCACTAGTTACAAAAAACACTATCTCGCATGGTAAAAATGGTGGGATAAAGACTGTGTTAGGAACGATATCTGGAATGATGATTCATACAATAATGGCTACGCTAGGACTCTCTGCCATCCTAATGAAATTTGCTATGTTATTTACATTTATAAAATATGCTGGGGCTTTTTATTTAATTTACTTAGCTGTAAAGTCAATTAAAAGTGCCTTACATAAAAAAGAAGATATGTCAGGTTCAGTAGAAATGTACTCTAAGGATATTGGGGCAATTAAAAGCTTTAGACAAGGATTTACTACGGCAATTTTAAACCCAAAAACCGCTGTGTTTTTCCTTAGTTTTTTACCCCAATTTATTGTAAGTAATCAAAATCATTTCCTACAATTTCTATTATTAGGAGTCACATTTACGACTTTGACAGCAATATGGTATTTACTTTATATCTCACTCATACGTCAATTAAGAACTTTTTTAAGAAAAGAAAGAGTGAACCGTACAATAGAGGGTATTACAGGCGCGGTATTATTAGTATTTGGAGTTAGATTGTTTTTCCAAAAATAAATATGTAAATGAAAAGAGAAATAAA